>JAGCWD010000003.1 GCA_017962025.1 Bacteroidales bacterium | reverse complement strand
CTGGCTCCTTCTGACGTAATCACCATGGGACTGCTGGCAATGGTCACAGTTCTTGTAATCGCCTGCCCCTGCTCACTTGGTCTCGCCACCCCGACGGCTCTTACTGCAGGCATAGGGAACTGCGCCAGGAAAGGAATTCTTATAAAGGATGCCGATTCCCTCCAGATCGCCGGAAAGATTGACTCGATAGTCCTGGACAAGACCGGAACGATCACAAAGGAACTCTCGGCAGAAATAGTCCCTACTGCCGACATGGAATTCGTCGATGAGGTCAAGGAAACATCTGCAGAGGCCGTATCCCAACTTAAAGAGATGGGGCTCGACGTCTATATGCTTTCCGGAGACAACGCCGAAAGGGCCGGAAAGGTTGCAGGCAAAGTCGGAATAGACAAGGTTATCTCAGGAGTCCTTCCTGACAGCAAGCATGAGCATATAAAGGCCCTGCAGGCTGAAGGCAGGAAAGTAGGGATGGCAGGAGACGGAATCAACGACAGTCCTGCCCTTGCACTGGCTGATCTCAGCATAGCAATGGGAAACGGAACCGATATAGCCATGAACGCCTCCATGGTCACCATTGTCAATTCCGACCTGAAGAAAATACCTCAACTGATAAAAATATCGAGAAAGACTTCGAGGATAATCAAGGAGAACCTGTTCTGGGCCTTCTTCTACAATGTCCTGGCCGTTCCTATTGCAGCAGGCATCCTGTACCCTGTCAACGGCTTCCTCCTCAATCCAATGGTAGCCGCTGCTTGCATGGCACTCAGTTCTGTCTGCGTGGTGACGAATTCGTTGAGATTGAGAAGGGCATAGGCCCTATCACTTCCTTATGATCCTGGCTCCCAGACTGTTAAGGCGGTTCTCGATGTCCTCGTAACCGCGGTCGATCTGCTCTATGTTACCGATCTCGCTGGTCCCTTTGGCGGACATGGCTGCAAGGAGAAGGGCGATACCTGCCCTGATATCCGGAGAAAGCATCTTTCCACTCCTAAGCTGGAACTTGTGGTCATGTCCGATCACCACCGCCCTGTGGGGGTCGCAAAGGATGATCTGGGCTCCCATATCGATCAGACGGTCAACGAAGAAAAACCTGCTCCCAAACATCTTCTGATGGATTAGCACGCTCCCCCGACACTGGGTAGCAACGACAAGGATTACACTAAGGAGGTCAGGAGTCAGGCCGGGCCATGGAGCATCGGCAATGGTCATTATCGAACCGTCCAGGAAGGATTCGATGATGTAGCTCTCCTGCTCGGGAACGAATATATCGTCGCCCCTCTGCTCAATCTTTATTCCAAGACGTCTGAAACTCTCTGGTATGATTCCAAGATTGGAGTAGGAAGTGTCCTTGATGGTGAGGCTGCTCTGGCACATGGCGGCCATTCCGATGAAACTGCCTACCTCGATCATGTCAGGAAGGATCCTGTGGCTGGCGCCGTGGAGGGAAGGAACTCCGGTTACCGTAAGGAGGTTTGAACCGACTCCTTCGATCTTGGCTCCCATTGCCGTGAGAAGGCGGCATAGCTGCTGGATATATGGTTCACAAGCTGCATTGTAGATCACAGTCTTCCCCTCCGCAAGGCATGAGGCCAGCAGGATATTGGCCGTTCCAGTAACAGAGGCTTCGTCCAGAAGCATGTATTTTCCGGTAAGATGCCTTCCATCCGGCAGATGAAGCCTGTAAGCCCTGCGACCGGAATCATAGTCCAGTTCTGCTCCCAACGCCATGAGTCCCGAGATGTGGGTATCCACCCTTCGGCGGCCAATCTTGTCGCCACCGGGTTTCGGGAACCAGACATGGCCAAGACGGGCAAGCAGGGGACCTGCTACCATCACTGAGCCTCGCAGCGAAGAGCACATTCGAACAAACTCAGGGCTCTCGATAAATGCAGTGTCGAGCTTTTCGGCCCTGAATGAATACTCCCCTTTCGCCAGGCGGTTCACCCTAACTCCCATCATTTCCAGGAGGGAGATCAGGTTCTTGATGTCCAGGATCTCCGGAACATTGGTGATCACCACCTCCTCAGTGGTAAGGAGCACAGCACTGATCACTTCAAGCGCCTCGTTCTTCGCTCCCTGAGGAACTATGCTTCCGCTTAGGCGATGGCCGCCTTCGATAATGAACGAACTCATGGTTATCTGGTTTTAGACGTATTCCACTTCCTTTTCAAGGGTCACACCGAATTTCTCGTGCACTGAATCCCTAATTGCTTCTTCCAGGGCGATAATCTCGCCTGGAGACGCTTTGCCCGACTTGTTCACAAGCACTAACGGCTGCTTTTCATAAACGGCTGCGCCGCCAAATCCCTTCCCTTTCCATCCACATTTATCTATCAACCATGCAGCCGGAACCTTGAAACAGTCTTCTTCGACCTTGAATGACGGGACATTTCCGAGACCCTCTTCAATAGCTATCTGACGGATAGTCTCCATTGTGGCACCATCTACATAGGGGTTGCGGAAGAAACTGCCGGCACTGCCAAGCTCCGACACCTCGGGAAGTTTCCCTTTCCTGATGTCAGTGACTGCTTCCCTTATCATAGATGGATGCAGGAAGGCCGGATCATCAGTACCGTATCTTTCCTTCACTGCTTCCCTGACATGGCCATAGTCCAACTCAGGTTTGGGTTCCTCAGAGAGTCTGAAAGTGACTCCGGTCACGAAAAAGCGACCTTTCCAGTCATGCTTGAATCTGGAATCCCGGTAAGCATACTCACACTCAGCAGCAGGAATCTCTACCTTGGCTCCGGCTCCTGCATCAACGCATGAGACAGACTCTATCAGTTCTCCGGCCTCCCTGCCGTAAGCCCCGATGTTCTGGACAGCCGATGCACCGACTTCTCCGGGAATGAAAGACAGGTTCTCCGGTCCCCAAAGACCCCTAGAGGCACACCAGGCGCAGAAATCATCCCAGACCATTCCGGCTTCTGCATACACCCTGCCTGAGCCAAGGTCCTTGATCCCTTTCATCCCGCAATGCAGGACAGTTCCCGGGAAATCCTTGGTAAAGAGAAGGTTGCTCCCTCCTCCCAGAGGGAAGAAGGGACGTGGAAGGGACTTGTCGGACAAGATTTCCAACAACTCATCCACGGACTCATATTCAACGAAACAGCGGCACGTGACTTCCATCCTGAAAGTGTTCATGCCGCTTAAATCGATGTCGAAACCTTTTCTCATATTCACAAATATACAAAAAAAGTCCGGCCCGCAAAGGTCGGACTTCATAATCGATTCCAAGAATCCTACTGCTCGTCAGGTCCCTGATCTTCGGGGCCGTTCTGAGGTCCCTGAGGACCTGCCTGAGGGCCACCGTTACCGTAAGGATTCTGGCCTGCTCCCTGCTGGGCCTGGTACATCTTCTCGAAAGCCTTGCTTAGAGCCTCTGAGTACCTGTCGATGTCGGCGAGGTTCTGGTTCTTGATAGCTTCCTTCAAAAAACTGACATTGCTCTCAACCTCACCCTTGACATCAGCGGGAACCTTGTCTCCGTTGTCCTTGAGGAACTTCTCGGCCTGGAAGCAGAGGGAATCAGCATTGTTAATCTTGTCAACCCTCTCCTTGGCCTCACGGTCAGCAGCCTCGTTCGCCTTTGCCTCGTCACGCATCCTCTGGATCTCGGAATCAGAAAGGCCTGAAGAAGCCTCGATCCTGATCTTCTGCTCCTTGCCGGTAGCCTTGTCCTTAGCGGACACATTGAGGATACCGTTGGCATCGATGTCGAATGTATCCTCGATCTGAGGTATTCCCCTCGGAGCGGGAGCAATGCCGTCCAGATGGAAGAGTCCGAGTTCCTTGTTGTCCTTCGCCATGGGGCGCTCACCCTGAAGGACATGGATCTCTACTGAAGGCTGATTGTCAGCAGCCGTCGAGAAGACCTGGCTCTTATGGGTAGGAATTGTTGTGTTCGCGTCGATGAGCTTTGTCATGACACCTCCGAGGGTCTCGATACCGAGTGACAGAGGAGTGACATCCAGAAGGAGGACATCCTTGACGTCACCGGCGAGGACACCACCCTGGATGGATGCTCCGATTGCAACCACCTCGTCAGGATTGACGCTCTTATTTGGCTCCTTGCCGAAGAAGTCCTTCACAAGTTCCTGGACCTTAGGGATACGGGTGGATCCTCCTACGAGAAGGACCTCGTCGATGTCGGATGCCTGGAGACCTGCGTCACGAAGGGCTATGCGGCAAGGCTCGATGGACCTCTGGAAGAGGTTGTCGCAGATCTGCTCGAACTTGGCCCTGGTAAGGGTCTTTACAAGGTGCTTGGGGATACCGTCAACAGGCATGATGTACGGAAGGTTGATCTCCGTTGAAGTCTGGCTGGACAGCTCGATCTTAGCCTTCTCTGCTGCTTCCTTAAGCCTCTGGAGAGCCATAGGGTCCTTCTTAAGGTCAATACCGCCGTTTTCGGCCGCGAATTCTGCAGCAAGCCAGTTGATGATCTCCTGGTCGAAATCGTCACCACCGAGGTGGGTGTCACCGTTGGTGGACTTGACTTCGAAGACACCTCCGCCGAGTTCAAGGATAGAGATATCGAAAGTACCTCCACCGAGGTCATAGACCGCCACCTTCATATCCTTGTTCTTCTTGTCGAGGCCGTAGGCAAGGGCGGCTGCGGTAGGCTCGTTGATTATCCTCTTCACATCGAGTCCGGCGATCTTACCTGCCTCCTTAGTAGCCTGACGCTGTGAGTCAGAGAAGTATGCAGGTACAGTGATGACAGCCTCAGTGACATCCTGACGGAGATAATCCTCGGCAGTCTTCTTCATCTTCTGAAGCACCATTGCTGAAATCTCCTGAGGAGAATAGAGCTTGCCGTTGATGTCCACGCGAGGAGTATTGTTTTCGCCACGGACCACTTTGTAATGTACGCGGTTGACCTCCTTGGTCACCTGGTCGAAGGTCTCGCCAATGAACCT
>JAGCWD010000030.1 GCA_017962025.1 Bacteroidales bacterium | reverse complement strand
TTCGATCTTTTTTCCGGGAAGGCTGAAGCCATAACCTAAATCGACATAGAAGGGATAGCCGTAGCCCTGCATCTCCCAGTCTCCCGGTACTTTTATCTCTCCCCATCCTCCAACGTCTTTGTGCTCATCCATGAATGTGCTGTCGGCATCTCCGGCCTTGGGGGAGTATTTGAATTTCCATGTCCCGTCAAGGCTCTCTTCCCGCAGCGGCTCTGACTTGAAAGTGGCCCTGGGCCTGAGTCGGTTGACTTGGAGGATGCCCAGATCCTGCCAGGCGTCCTGACTTCCGAGGACGAGAGATAGGAACAGAATGAAAAGAGTTCTCATTATGAATTATAAGTTGCAGAATAAAGTGACCAGGAAAGGGACACTGAAATCCACTGCGAAACCGTGGACTATTGAGAGGATCACGTACTCTTCTCCCGAGCATCGGACGATTATCGGGAGGGTAGTGTCCATTGAAGTCGCCCCTCCTGCTGAAATCGGAGCAAGTTTCCCGAACCAGCGCACCATCAAAGGTGCCCCTAAAAGGGTGATGATCTCCCTCATTATGTTGGCCAGCAAGGCTACCGTACCCAATTCGGTGCCTTTGTATTCGTTTATGAATATGCTTGATAGTGAATAATAGCCGAAACCTGAACCGACTGCCAGGCAGTCCGTTACACTTCTGCCAGGCAGGTTGATCGAAACTATCGCACTGCCTGCGAGGGTCCCGGTAATGGTCATTAAAGGCAGCAGCAAAAGACGGGGATCCAATCTTCTGAGGTTACCAAGGACCGTTGAATCACTGCCTATGCTGATTCCCACACAGAACATCAGGGCGCACAATGCAATTCTGCTTGCACCATCTCCGAGGACGCCTGAAGGAATAAGTCCTGATAGGCCGGAGGCTATTCCTGCGGCGAAGAACAGAATGATGATGAGACTATTCTTCATCGCAGGGCCTTTTCCTTGATATTGACTGCCATAAAAGCCATGCCGCCAGCATGCTCCCGGTGAGTCCCCCGACAGTGAGGAGGAGAGCCTCAAGGCCGAGGTCGTGAATATGCCTGATGACCCTTGGATCCGAACCGACCTCCACTCCGATCAGGAAAAGCAGAGCCCAGACCAGAACCATGATCAACTTTGACAGGAACCTCATTGAGCGGTGGCGGAGCAGGACTCCGGCCGCGATTCCCGAGAGCATGACAGCGACAATCCTTAGCATGACCGTGCCTATTTGGCGAAGTTCGGATTCTGTTCCCAATCGGGGTTCAGGAGAAACTCCTTGTGAGGGATGGGATAGAGTGTGTGCTTCGAAGGGATGAAGTTCTCTACGTGGAGTTTGCCATGCTCCTTGAGGGCATTTTCCACTATTCCCCAACGGATGAGGTCATACCACCTTATTCCTTCGAATGCCAGTTCGCAAGGGCGCTCGACATCCTGGAGATGCTTAAGGACCTGTTCCTTGCTCATTCCCGTCTGGAGAAGGGGGACCTGGGCACGTTCGCGTACCATGTTGATGTACCTGATGGCCTCATCAGACTCTCCGTCATTGTTCAGGCATTCGGCGTACATAAGGAGGACGTCGGCGTAGCGCAGGATAGGGATGTTGAAGGCACTGTAGTACCAGTCTGAACTCAGTGAGGGATCCCATGTGTTGAACTTGTGCCAATATATGGATTCCGCCGGGAGATAATCCGTCCATTCAGCCCCTTGGGGTAACAGGAAGTAACGTGTTCCCGGATCGTTGAAGAGTATGGTGGCATAGACTCTGGGACTGTAATTCCCTTCGGAGGTAAGGTCCTTCTTCATGGTCTCGAAAAGCCACTGCGAAGGATATACCTCTTCGTAGCCTCCGTCAAGGTCGCCGGGGGAGAGATGCTCCGCCATCTGGTTGTGCTCCCTCTTTCCTCCTTCACGGTTCCCGCAGAATTGGATTTCAAAGATTGATTCCTTCGAATTCTTGTGAAGTCCGTCGAATAGATGGAAGTAGTTATCCAATAGTCCGAAGCGTCCTGAAGAGATTATCTTTGCGAGTTCTACCTCAGCCTTGGAAAGCTGCCCGGTGAACATGTAGTACTGTGCGAGAACGCCTTGTGCGGCATACCTGGTGGCCCTTCCGGCATTGGCTGCATCCCATGCCTCGGGGAGGTCCCCCTGTATCTCTGTAAGTTCGCTCTCTATGAATCCCTTTATCACACCGGGGGCACTCTGTGGGGGGAAGTACTCCTCTTCGAGTCCCTCGATTTGCTTTGTGAATAAAGGAACCCTTTCTCCGAAGTTTCGGAGCAGCCTGAAGTAGTAGTAAGCCCTGAGGAAACGGGCCTCGGCAAGTGACCTGTGAAGTACGTCCTGTCCAAGACCTTCGATGCCCGGTATGTTCGACACACACTGGTTGCAGTAGTTGATCCCGCTGTAGAGGTTGTTCCATTCGTCATCGGTGACATAGTTGGTCAGGTCGTTGGTGAACGTGGCGATCTGGATCCATTCGGCCACGTCGGGACGGTAAACCACCTCGTCGCTCCTGATGTTGTCTGTAACCATGAACCTGTCAACAGTTGCACCCCAGTACCTTGCAGGCTGCAAAGCTGCATAGGCTGCCGTGAGTCCCTTGTTTATGTCTGCCTCCGAGTGCCAGAACGAATCAGGGGTGAGGAAGTCGGGATTGCTCTTCTCATCGAGGAATCCGCTGCATGAGACAGCCGCGAGTGAGGCTGCGATCAGCATGGTTGTGTATATTCTTTTCATATTGTGCCGATATTATTAAAAACCGAATTTGATGCCAGCCATGTAGGTCCTGTAGAGCGGATAACCTCCGTAATCTACTCCCATGGTGCCGTTTGATGCTCCGGTGGAGACATCGTAGCCGGTGTACTTTGTAAGGGTGAACAGTCTCCTTCCTCCGACGTAGATCCTCATGTTGCTCAGGCCGAGTTTCCTGCAGGCCCTGTCGGGAAGGTTGTAACCTATCTGGAGGTTGTTCAGCCTGAGATAGTCTCCGTCCTCGACGAAGCGGTCGGAAATCCTGTTGTTGCCGTTGGGGTCGCCGATGACTGCACGTGGAATATCAGTGTCGGGATTGTCAGGCCTCCAGGAGTTGAGGGCGTCCTTCCCGTAGTTGAACACCTGGTCCATCCTCTGGAGCTGGTACTTGGTGTAGTTGTACCTCTTGGCTCCCATGTTGCCATAGAATTGGGCGTTTAGGTCGAATGCCTTGTAGCGCAGGTAGGCGTTGAATCCGAGGATAAGCTTGGGATTGCCGGTACCTACGAGTATCTTGTCGTCATTGTCCAGCTGGCCATCACCGTTCTGGTCAACGAACCTGATGTCACCTGGTTTCGCACTAGGCTGGAGGGGAATCCATGAACCGTCCTCATCGGCATGTCCGTGGGTCCTGTTGAATTCATCCACCTCGGACTGGCTCCTGAACAGGCCGTCAGCCTGGAAGACCCAGAACTCACCGATTTCGGCCCCTACATAGGTTCTTGCAGGCCCATATTCATATAGATAATCAGGGTTGGACATGGAGACCAGTTTGCTCCTGTAGTGGGAGAGGTTCAGGTCCAGGTCGTACTGGAAGTCCTTCCCGGAATTGCCGTGGTACTCAATCTGGTACTCGAAGCCGCTGGTCTTCAGTTCTCCGTCATTTACGAGCATCGCCGAGAAACCGGTGCTGCTGCTTATCTCCTTGGTGGATAGCATGTCCCTGGTATCTTTCAAATAGGCGTCTGCCGACATCTGGAGCTTTCCGCCAAAGAACCCAAGGTCAACTCCGATGTTCGAGGTGTAGGTGGACTCCCACTTTATGTTGAGGGAGGGGAGGCTGGTGATAGCATAGCCGAGGCTGATGTCGTTCATTCCTGCGAACGGA
>JAGCWD010000029.1 GCA_017962025.1 Bacteroidales bacterium | reverse complement strand
GTGACGTGGCGGGAATACCTCCACACGAGAGACCGCTCAACACCGTGTTTCAGCGCTATGCCCTTTTCCCCCACCTCGATGTCTCTGACAACATCGCTTTCGGCCTGAAACTAAAAGGTGTTCCAAAGGACGAGATCGACAAGAGGGTCCGGAAGGTTCTGAAGCTCGTCAGCATGAGTGACTACGAAGACAGGGACGTGGAGTCCCTTTCAGGCGGACAGCAGCAAAGGGTGGCCATAGCAAGGGCTATCGTGAACCAGCCGAAGGTCCTTCTCCTTGACGAGCCCCTCGCAGCACTTGATCTCAAGATGCGCCAGGACATGCAGATAGAGCTCAAAGAAATGCACCAGAAGCTCGGCATTACCTTCATCTATGTCACCCACGACCAGTCTGAGGCCCTGACCCTCAGCGACACCGTTGTCGTCATGAATGAGGGCAAGATCCAGCAGATCGGTACCCCCATCGACATTTATAACGAGCCTGTCAACTCCTTCGTCGCCGACTTCATCGGGGAAAGTAACATCCTGAACGGAACGATGATAAAGGACCGCAAGGTCAATTTCATAGGTCATGACTTCGACTGCGTGGACGAAGGCTTCGGCGAGGACGTACCGGTCGACGTAGTGATCCGCCCCGAGGATATCTACATCATGAACCAACTCAACGGCGCCCAATTCAGCGGCAAGGTAAAGTCCTGTATATTCAAGGGAATACATTATGAGATGTATGTTGACACCGACTCCGGCAATGAGCTCCAGATCCAGGACTACAACGCCTTTGAAGTAGGTTCTACAGTCGGTATGCTTATCCGCCCCGAGGACATCCAGGTCATGAAGAAGGAAAGGGTTGAGAATGTCGTTGACTGTACTGTCATCGACGAGACCCATATCGAGATGTTCGGCGAGGAATTTGAGTGCGCCCCTATCCCGGTTCCGGAGACTGCTGAAGGGACTTTGAAAGAAGGCACAAAGGCAAAGGCGCACATCCAGTTCTCCAAGGTTGAACTCATGGACCATGAGGAAGAAGGTAACGCAAGCGGAGAAGTCTGGTTCATCCTCTACAAGGGCGACCACTACCACCTGAAAGTCAAGACCGACAGTGGTGAATATGTCTACGTCGACACCGACGACATCTGGGACAAGGGAGACCTCGTCGGTATCAAGATTCTTCCGGATGACATAATCGTGAAAGTGTGCGATGAGCAAGAGAAGTAACTGGGCAATCCCCTATTTCATATTCCTTGTCTTCTTTGTTGTCCTGCCACTCGTCCTGATCGTGGTCTATTCCCTCCAGGACGGCAACGGAGGCTTCACAATGAGCAACATCACCCGCTTCTTCACCGACAGCGATGCCCTTAACACATTTGCGGTCTCGATTGAAGTAGCCGTGGAGAACACATTGATATGCCTGCTTTTGGGATATCCTGCCGCATACATACTTGCGGACAAGAATCTCAACAAGTCGGCAGTCACCGTCATCCTGTTCATCCTCCCCATGTGGATCAACGCCCTGATGAGGACCCTGGCCACTGCCGAACTCTTCAATGTCCTCGGTTTCACCCTCGGTAAAGGAACCCTGCTCTTCGGTATGGTCTATGACTACCTCCCGTTCATGATCTATCCGATCTACAACGTGCTCCTCAAGATGGACAACTCCTATGCAGAGGCCGCAGCTGACCTCGGGGCAACACCTACACAGGTTTTCCGCAAGGTCACCCTGCCACTCTCCATGCCGGGCATATCCAGCGGCATCCTTATGGTCTTCATGCCTACGGTCAGCACCTTCGCAATCTCCGAGTTCCTGACCAACAACAAGATAAAGTTGTTCGGTACCATCATCCAGGAGAACATCAATTCATCCATGTGGAATTACGGCGCAGCCCTCGCGCTCATCATGCTGGTCATCATCGGTCTTACGACCGTGCTGCTTGGCGGTGACGAGAGAGAAGTTGAAGGAGGGACCATCTGATGAAAAAGTATTTTGCACAAGCCTACATCTGGCTGCTTCTGGTGATTCTCTATGCACCGATCTTCTTTATTGCGATCTTCTCCTTCACTGAAGCCCGGACCCTTGGAAACTGGACTGGATTCTCATTCGAGCTTTATAAGAATATATTCTCCGGAGGAGTAAATGGCGGGGCCGGCCTGATGGCAGCTATAAAGAACACCCTGATAATCGCAGTTATCGCTGCAGCAGTCTCGACTTTACTTGGAACGGTCTCTGCCATAGGGATATACAATCTCAAGGGAAGGAAAAAGAAGACAATACAGTTCCTTAACAACATCCCGATGATCAACCCAGATGTTATCACCGGTGTGTCCCTGTTCCTACTGTTCGTCTTCCTTCATTTCTCCCAGGGCTACCTCTCGGTCATCCTGGCTCACATCTCATTCTGCACTCCCTATGTGGTGCTAAGCGTTATGCCCAAATTGGGACAGATGAATCCCAATATATATGAAGCCGCACTCGACCTTGGAGCCACTCCGGGACAGGCACTCCGGAAGGTCCTGATCCCCCAGTTAAGGCCAGGTATGGTCTCCGGATTCATCCTCGCCTTCACAATGTCCCTGGACGACTTCGCGGTGACCTTCTTCACAAGGGGTACCATTGGCCTGGAGACCCTCTCGACCTACATCTACGCAGATGCTCGAAAAGGTGGCCTAACCCCTGAGCTGAGACCCTTGATGACATTGATTTTCACTATCATACTGGTCCTGCTGATAATTATGAATGTCAGGCAGGCAAGGACCGAAAAGGTTAAAAGATAACAAACTGCATAAATGAAAAAAGTATTCAGCATCCTGGCTGCGGCGATCATGTTCGCCGCCTGCTCCTCCGACAGGAATCATATCCTGAAGGTCTATAACTGGAGCGACTACATCGACGAGAATCTGATCGGTGAATTCGAAGAGTGGTACGAGGAGCAGACCGGAGAACCTGTGAAGATCGTTTACCAGACTTTCGACATCAACGAGACCATGCTCTCTAAGATCGAGAAGGGCCAGGAAGACTATGATGTCGTCTGCCCTTCAGATTACATAATCGAAAGGATGCTCAGGGAAGACCTTCTGCTTCCCATCAACATGGATTTCGGCGACACTCCCAACTATATAGTGGGAAGCCTCTCCCCATACATCGTCGAGTGCCTCAAGAATCTCAAAACAGGTGACAAGGATGCATCCAAGTACGCTGTCGGTTTCATGTGGGGAACGACGGGGTTTATCTATAACACGAAATATGTCGATCCAGAGGACCTACGCACCTGGGATGCACTCCGCAACCCCAAGTTCGCCGACAAGATATTCGTAAAGGACGCTGCCCGCGACATATACAGTCAGATCATCCAGTACGTTAAACGGGATGAGATCGCTTCCGGGAAGGTGACCAGGGATGAGCTTCTCTCTGTCCCCAGTCAGGAAAACGTGGATCTGGTCGAGAACTATCTAAAACAGATAAAGGGACAGGTGGCTGGCTACGAGGCTGATTTCGGCAAGGATCAGATGACACAGGAGCGCGGATGGATCAGCCTGAACTGGAGTGGAGATGCCTACTGGGCGATGGAAGAGGCTGCTGCGGTAGGAGTCGAACTGGATTATATCGTCCCTGATGAAGGAGCCACCGTTTGGTTCGACGGCTGGGTTATCCCCAAGTACGCCAAGAACCCCAAAGCTGCTGCCTATTTCATCAACTTCATGTGCAAGCCCGAGAATGCCATCCTCAATTCAGAGGAAATCGGTTACGTCAGTGCCTGTGGTACACCTGAGATCCTCGAGCATTTTGAAGACGAGAGTCTGGAGCCCATCAACCTCACCTATTTCTTCGGCGAGGGGGCGGACTCCGTACGTCTTGATCCGGTGCTCTATCCTGACCAGTCGGTTATCGAACGCTGCGCCCTCGAGCATGACTGGGGTGAGGATTCCCAGATGCTTATCGACATGTGGTCACGAGTCAAGGGCAGCAATGCCAGCGTGATGACTTACATCATCATCGGTGCCCTTTTCGTGGGACTTGTTGCAGGAGTAATTGCTTCACGCACCAAGAAGCGTTATCGCAGCAGAGCTAGAAGGAGAAGATAATTGCCATGAGCATAACGGTCCGGACAGACAAGAAAGTCACTGACGACCTGGTCGTCAAATGCTATGAGGTAGATGCAGCACAAAGGCTCAAGCCCACCTCATTCATGGACATGGCCCAGGAGATGGCCTATCAGGCTGCCTCCGTCATGCATTTCGGCTACGACGAGCTGATTGCAAGGGATAAGGCCTGGGTTCTGTCCAGAATGCATCTCCGCTTCCTTGAGACTCCCCTATGGGGCGACAGGATCGAAATCAGGACCTGGCATAGAGGCGCCTTCGGGCCTTTCTTCGTTAGGGATTTCGAAGTCCTTTCACAGGAAGGGAAAAGGCTGATTGAAGCCACCAGTTCCTGGGTTGTGATAGACGTGACAAGTCGGACCATGGCTAGGCCTGAGGACGTGCTTCCAACTGAAGACACCTCCTGCCATGACTACGCCATCGAGGTTCCTGCCGGAAAGGTCATGATGCCTAGGAACGTCACCCCGGAATTCGTCATGACACACAAGGTAGCATATTCAGACATCGACCTGGTGGGCCATACCAACAACGCCAGGTACATTTCCTGGGCAATCGACTGCATTCCTGACGGAGGGGTCGGTGCTCGCGTAGATGAAGTAGAAGTAGTCTTCCAGCACGAGGCGGTCGCAGGCGAAGACATCGATCTCTACCGTGTCATCGATGGCAATTCCTGCTTCATCGAAGGCAGGTCCAAGGATCGTCAGATATTCTGTACAAAACTGAAACTGGGATAATTATGAATTTAAGAACCGCGTTGGTGCTATCTTTGGTAGCCCTTATTCCTGCCATTTCCTGCCGCAAGGCAGCTGAAGAGAGTTTGAAAACAGGCGATCTGGTGTTCGTGGGCATTCCGATGGACTATTCAATCGAGGAAGGTTCCATGGACGAGGCCATATCTTCTGCCACAGGGACGACTGAGGAACTCGATCTGATCCACGTCGCAATTGCGGAAGTGAAGGGAGACAGTACATGGATAATCGACGCTACGATCAAGCACGGAGTCGACCGTCATCCACTTGACACCTTTATTACAGATTTCACCCTGAAGGACGGTTCATTGCCTGTATTCATCATCAAGAGGCTCAAGGATCCTTCTATGGCTGAAGACTTCGTCGAGAACTCCAAGAAGTTCCTTGGAGAGCCATATGACGTTCATTTCCTTCCGGACAACGACTCTCTCTACTGCAGTGAACTGGTGAGGGACAGCTACATCTTGCCCGACGGAACCCACATATTCAATGAAGCACCCATGAATTTCAAGGGCCCTGACGGCGAGTTCCCCCTCTACTGGAAGCAGCTATTCGGTCTCCTGGGCCAGAGTATCCCCCAGGACGTCCCCGGCACAAATCCACAGGACATGTCAAACTCTCCTGCAATACGTCAAGTCGATGTCAAACTCGTAAAATAGTATATTCAACAATAACAAAATGACGACTGCCATGAAAAGAATGATCCTCTCGGCTGCACTGGTCCTCCTGACCACCGCCGGTTTTGCCTGCACTAACCTTATCGTTGGCAAGAAGGCTTCCGTTGACGGAAGCGTCATCTGTACCTACAACTGCGACAGTTTCGGATTCTTGTCTCCCCTTTCCTACAGCGCCCCCGGACGTCATGCTGAAGGTGAAATGATTGCCTTGCGAGGCTGGGGAGCCAATACCGGACAGCGTCTCATCCCCCAGGCTGAATATACCTTCCGGGTAGTCGGCCTCATGAACGAAAACCAGGTTTCTATAGTGGAAACCACATGGGGTGGCCGTAGTGAGCTTCGCAACCCTTAG
>JAGCWD010000028.1 GCA_017962025.1 Bacteroidales bacterium | reverse complement strand
TTTGAAGACATTTTCAACATCGACAATCGAATCATCTACCAGGGAACCTATGGCAATTGCAATTCCTCCGAGGCTCATGGTGTTGATGGTTAAACCCATAAGTCTTGTAACGAGTAGTGTGATAACTATCGAAAGGGGGATGGAAACCAAGGAAATCAGGGTGGTCCTCCAGTTCATAAGGAAGATGAACAGGACCAGGACTACGAACAATCCTCCTTCGATGAGGGACTTCTTCACGTTGGAAATGGATCCTTCTATAAACCTGGACTGGCGGAAAATCCCGGAGTTGACCTTGACGTCGGAAGGAAGGGAAGTCTGTATGTCCTCGAGGGCGGAATCCAGTTTCCTGGTCAGTTCGAGGCTGTTTGTGTTGGGCTGCTTCGTGACAGTCAGCACAACGGCAGGTTTCCCGTCATTGGAGGCCAGGCCGAGGACAGGAGTCTTCGGACCAGTCCGCACTTCGGCGACTGCATCAAGGGTTATCGGCATTCCTCCGGGGGATGCCTTGACTACTGCTTTCTTCAGTTCCTCTAAGTCGGAAGTAGAAAGCACTCCCCGGACTATGTATTCGTTACCATATTCATACAAAGTGCCACCGGCGGCATTCTGGTTCATGCCTTTGACCGCATAGACCACTTCGTCCATCGACACTCCGTAGTGGCGCATCCTTCCAGGATCCATTAGGATCTGGTACTCCTTGATATCTCCTCCAGTCACAGCTACTTGGGCGACTCCACCTGTGGAGAGAAGCCGTGGACGTATGGACCAGTCAGCCAGGGTCCTCAGGTCCTCCAGGGAGGTTGAATCCGCAGTGAGGCCGATTATCATAAGCTCGCCTAGGATTGATGCCTGCGGGCCTAGGGTTGGTCTCCCGACGTTATCCGGGAGGCTTTCCCCGATGAGTGCGATCTTTTCGCTGACTATCTGGCGGGCCTTGTAGATGTCGGTGCCCCAGTCGAACTCGATGTTCACTATGGAAAAACCGGTGGTCGAGGAAGAGCGCACACGACGTACGTTTGTGGCACCGTTGACGGCAGTTTCCACAGGGAAGGTGACGAGCCTTTCGACTTCTTCGGGAGCCATTCCCTCCGCCTCGGTCATTACCACTACGGTGGGGGCGTTGAGGTCAGGGAAGACATCGACCTCCGTCCTGGATGCTGAATATATTCCCGCGACCAGGCAAAGTGCTGCTATGATCAGGATGGCCACCCGGTTTTCGAGGGAGAAACGGATTATCCTGTTGAGGATTCCGTTTTCATGCTGAAGATGTTCCATAGGCCTAATGATTATGTGTATGGCCGGCAGGAACGGCAGTTACACCGGCCAGCTTTACATGTACGGCCCCCTTGACGACTATTGCCTCTCCCTCTTCCAAACCTTTGAGGACAGGAACCCTGAGACCGTCGGAAACTCCCAGCACGACTTCCCTCCTTAAGAAATCACCGTCGTCATCTTGAACGAATACGTATTTCACTCCCTGGTCCTCCACTACGGCTTCCAGGGGTACTGACATGCACTGCCCGTTGCTGGAAGTGATCAGGAACACATCCACATATGACCCGGGGACCAAATCTACCTTGTTGTCGAACTCGAAAGTCACAGGAATGAAGAAATCCCCGTCGGAAGCACGGCCATAGCTGACAAGCTTTCCTCCAAGATCCTTGAGGCTATAAGTCCTGTCACCATAGGAAGTCTTGAAATTGGCGTCCCGGATCTGACCTAATTTACCATAGTACTTCTCTGAAAGGTCGGCCTTGAGACGGAGTTTGCGGTTCTGGCTGACAGTAGCGATAGGGGAACCTGTTTCGACATAGTCTCCGCTTTTCACAGACAGGTTCTTAATGAAACCGCTGATTGGGGAAGTAACCACTATTCCTCCGGATGAGTTTCCTCCTGACGAAAGGGCTTCGTATTCAGCCTTTGCGTGTTCGTATTCGAGCCTGCTCTTGTCCAGGTGGCTTTCGCTGACGATATTGTCTTCATGCAGCTGAAGATCCCTTTCATACTCCTTCTTTGCTGTCTCATAGGTAATAGCGGCCTTCGCAAGCCTGTCTCCACCGCCAATATCCCGCGTTGAGATAGTGGCTATTCCAGATCCTTTCCCGACTGCGGATCCTTCACTGAGCCCGCGCAGGCTGACGATTCCTTCACTCTTTGCCACGATGGTCATCTCGTCTCCGTTGGACGACACAATCTGGCCGCTCGTGTGGATTATCTCATTGAACTCGCCGGTTGAAACCGTGTCAACGGCAATCCCGAGGGCTTCCTGGCGTTCGGGACTTATCTCTATACACCCATCGTGCTCGTGAGCGGCTTCTTCTTCATGCTCATGTTCATGCTCATGTGATTCCTTTCCATGGTTGCCTGCACAACCACCGATTACCAGGATGGCATATGATGCCATTAAGATACTTATGATTCTTTTCATTGGATAAAACTCTGTTGATTTTCAAAAACGCACAATCACTTCCTGAGTATGACGCAGGAAGTCCTTTCAATGCATTTGAAAATCAGCAGTTAATCCTCCAGGTGAGAACTGGTGGCGGGGATGTCGCCGGATCCTTGAAGAATGCAGGGCAGAGGACTTTGTCTCCAGAAAGACATGCAGAGGGGACCAGGAGGATTGATGATACAATAACCGGTTCCAGGGGGAAATCCAGCCTCAGATTGTCTGACGGACAGTATTTTTCGTGAGAGACGCAATGGCTTTCGTCCTCTTCATGGTTTGCATCTGAATGCATGGTGTGCTCATCGTCGCAACAACCGTCCATGACACAGACCTCCTTGACAAAGCAGATCATGGCCTGATGATGGTGATGCGGAACGAATGTAGTAAACAACACGATCAGCATCGCCAGAAGGGTAGGGACTATTTCGATCTTTCTGAGCATTCATGCAAATTTATAAAAAAAATATTTTACCTATATTTGCCGAGTTGTATAAAATAGAACCCCAAACATGCCTTTGTTCGCCAAACCATGGAAATTGTCTCTCGGATTCATATTCGGGGGTATCCTTGTCCTGGCAGGTTTTGTCATACAGGTCGTCTGTGGACCTGTCAGGTGGGAGTCGATGTCCTCTCCTGTCAACCTGATCCTGCTTGTTGTTTTTCTGGCTTTCCTGGTCATCGCCTTTGCCTTGAGGCATAAGGTCGGTTTCTTCGGATGGCTTGGTTCGCCTTCTGCAGCCGTACCTTCGATTGCCTGTACGTTGTTGATGACCATCGTGATGGGTTTGACAGCGCAGATCCCCGAAAGGGGATGGCTGGGAAACATGATTACTTTCTGGCCTTTTGTCCTGTGCTATGTCTGGCTGACAACTGTAGTGGGATTGGTTGCGATCAACCATCTGCTTCGTGTTTGTCATTCCTGGAAAGAGATTCCCGCTCTTTTGAACCACCTTGGACTCTTCGTGACTCTTGTCTGTGCTACCCTTGGAAGTGTCGACAAGCAGACTCTGGAGATGACCCTGAATGAAGGAGGGGTTGAGACTGTCGGAGTCAGCGAAGACGGACGGAAAGTTGAAACGGGTCTTTCTGTTCAGTTGAATGACTTTGTGATGGAGACTTACCCCAACGGTATGCCCAAGAGGTTTGCCTCCGACGTGGTTGTAAGGGGAAAGTCAGGTCATGACATACCTGGTGTGATAGAGGTCAACAAGCCTATGGAGGTTGACGGATGGAAGATGTACCAGTATGACTACGACTCTGAAGCCGGTGTGGAGAGCAAGATCAGCGTACTCCAGCTCGTAAAGGATCCCTGGCTTCCATTTGTTTATGCAGGAATCTTCATGATGCTGGCAGGAGCTTTCCTGATGATGTTTTTCGGGTTTAAAAAGGAGGAATCGAAATGAGTTGGGATTCATTCATTTGGTTTGCCGCCGCTGCGGTGATCCTCTGGGCTGTCGGTTCAGCCCTGGCATGGACCGGAAAGAACAGGAAGACGGCAATCGCCACATATTGCCTGGGACTTCTTGTATTCTTCACATTCATCCTCCTTATGTGGATATCCCTTGAGCGTCCTCCGTTAAGGACGATGGGGGAGACAAGGCTTTGGTACTCCTTCTTCCTGGCTGTAGCCGGAATGATCGTTTATGGCAGGTGGAAGTACAAATGGATCCTGTCATTCGGTACTATAATGGCTACGGTGTTCATAATTGTCAACCTCTTGAAACCGGAAATCCATTCGAAGGCTCTTATGCCTGCCCTCCAGAGTCCATGGTTCGCTCCCCACGTGATAGTGTACATGTTCTCTTATGGAGTCCTCGGTGCCGCGACGCTGATGGCCCTGTACATTCTCATATTCAAGAAAGAGAAGACCACTTTGGAGGACATGGCGACCACGGACAACCTTGTGGCCACCGGCATGGCTTTCCTTACCTTTGGAATGCTGTTCGGAGCCCTATGGGCACAGGAAGCATGGGGAACCTATTGGGGATGGGATCCCAAAGAGACATGGGCAGCCATCACATGGCTTGCCTATCTCCTTTATATCCATTTCAGGATAGCCCGTCCAAAGGACCATCAGACAGCAATGTGGATACTGCTGCTGGCCTTTGTCTGCCTTCAGATCTGCTGGTGGGGAATAAACTACCTGCCCTCAGCCCATGCGACCTCTGTGCATGTGTATTAGAAGCCCGATCCGAACTGCACCCAGTATTTCTCTTCCATATCCTTCCATGAACGCACTGCTTCATTGTAGATGAACGCAGTGTAGGAATTGAGCATGGAAGGGGAAGCCTCGCTCGAAGGGAGTCCTTCGAAAGCCATGTCTTCAAGTCTCATGACTTCCTTGTTGAAGCCTTCCTTGGTAGTCTGCCAGGAAAGGGTGGCCAGTTTGTTGGCTCTCCTGAAACTCCACAGGGCGGAGTTTTCTGAATAACTGTTCTGGCCACAAGTCCAGAATCCTTCAGGAAGGACTGTAGTTCCGCAGAAAACGGGAATCCTGGGGCTCTGGGCGGGATTGTCGACTGAGAGCCAGCAGATACCTCCGATTGCATCAGGAAGCCAAGAGCGAAGCTGGGTCACATGTGAATAGGCGCACCAAGCGACTGCTACGGTTCTCTTGAAATCAATCGTACCGGGAGCAATGGTGTTGAGGGTGTTCCTCATCGTGGTTGTAAGCCAGGGATTTGCCAAGGGGCTGACAACAGTGTCGGCTTCATGGTCCCTGCCAGCCGGTCTGGCGAGCTTCCAGTTCCTGGTCATGTCAAACTCGGTTCCTTCGTAGGTTTCACGGAAGAGAGCAGTGACTTCACGGATGTCCACCTTCTTTTCAGGTTTAACTGAGAAGGGGAGTTCATCGGAGTCGAAGCGGAGCTTCAGCGAAGGTGCAAAATGATTCAGGATGAAATACTCCATTTCCTTGAAGTTCTTGCCGTTGACCGGGTCGGAATTGAAGGCCTTCCAGAACAGGAACTTGCCTTTTCCATCCCAGAGTCCGTTGTCCTTTGCTACTTGTTCGAGGTTGTCGGACGCCATCATGTCCTTGTCCTTGCGGTCGATCCTTCCAATCCTTGGGATATTGGCCGAGACTGCGACATGGTCGTCGGGGACCCTCTTTGCCACCCAAGCGGCGCCGATCTTGTCCTTCCCGACACCTACTATCTCGAATTGCCAGACTTCCTTCTTGTCGGCTACCGTCAGGCATTCTCCGCTGTCTCCGTAACCGTATTGTTCTGCCAGGGCTCCCATGAGCTTGATAGCGTCCCTGGCGTTGTCACATCTCTGCAGGGCAATCCTCTCGAGCTCTTCGATTGTGAACCATCCTGCCGGGTTGATAAGGACCCTCGGACCGCTGAAGGTGGTTTCACCTATGGCGAGCTGCTTCTCATTCAGGCAGGGATAGGCAGTATTGAGATAGGCATAGGTGTGGGAGGCCTCGGGGATTTCTCCCATCACCTTCACCTTGGTCGTGTCACCATGGAATGAGGTGTGCATGGTGCCCCTAAGAACTTGATGCATGCTTCCGGGTTCATGATCGGCGGCGGGTTCCATGAATGCCCATGTACGGTAGCGGCCGTCACAAGTGTGGGAAGTTATGACTGAACCGTCGGTTGAGGCAAGCCTGCCGACCATGATGCTGGTACAACTCTCTCCTTCATAGTACTCCTGCCCGAAGACAGGGAATGCTAAGGCCAGCAATGAGAGGATAAGTAAGTTCTTTCTCATTTATTTGAAATTATCCTGGTCTTCGGGAAGGCCCGACCAGTCGTGGTTGATGTCATAGCCATTGGCGCGGATGCTCGGGCCGGAACCCACGTACTCGTTCCTCTCGGCTTCGTCGAGGATCAATCTCCTGGTCTTCTTGAAGAGCCACAGGCAGAAGCCGATGAGGACAAGGGTGATAAGGAATGACAGGGCTCCGCTCAATTCACTGAAGAAGCACAGGGTGTCATACGCGGCATGAAGGAGAACAGGGTAGAGCCACATCTTGATCCTGGCGCTGTCCCGGTCCCTTCTGTTAAAACTGAAACGGGAATAGTGATACCCCATCATTACGGCAAATGCGAAATGCCCCGGAACTGCAAAGAGCGCCCTTGTAAAGGCTACGTCCACCCAATTTGCCCCGGCGCTGATTACGTACATTATGTTTTCGAAAGCAGCGAATCCGAGTCCTAT
>JAGCWD010000002.1 GCA_017962025.1 Bacteroidales bacterium | reverse complement strand
GTAACCCCGGCACCGGCAAGACAACCGTGGCGGAGATCATCGGTAAGGTGTTCGCCTCCTGGGGCATACTCTCCGGCGGCCGGGTCATCAGAACAGAGAAGAGCCAGATGGTGGGGCAGTATATCGGCGAGACAGAGTTCAAGATGAAAGCGCTTCTGGAAAGGGCCAGGGGGAACATCCTCTTCATAGACGAGGCCTACCAGCTGGTCGAGGGCGGGGAGAAGGACTACGGCAGGGTGGTGATGAACTCGCTGCTGACTGAGCTCGGCAAGGAGAACCCCGACATGGTGGTCATCCTGGCGGGTTACACTGCCCCCATGAAGCGCCTCCTGGAGAGCAACGAGGGTATAGAGAGCCGTTTCCCGAATGTGTTCAATTTCGAGGACTACACAACGGATGAGCTCCTGGGGATAGCCAAGCTGATGATAAGCCGCCAGGGATTCATCCTCACGGACGGGGCCGAGGCCAATATGCGAAGAATAATCGAGGAGGAGTCGGAAAAGCCCTCGCCGCGCTTTGGCAACGGCCGCTTCGTGTCCAACCTCCTCCAGAACGAGGTGCTGGCAATGCTCGGCGGCAGGACAGTTGCATTGAAGAACCCTTCCAGGGAAGACCTCTGTACCATCCTCCCGGAGGATGTCGTAATAGGGAAGTCGCAGAAGGACATCGTGTTTGACGACAAAGCTATTGACGCTGCTCTAGCAAGGCTCGACGCCCTCGTGGGCCTTGATAATGTCAAGACGGCGATTCATAACTTCGTCCGCTCGGCCCGTTACCTCCATTCGATTGGGGAGCCGTACGTAGGGAAGGGACTCCTCTCGTGGCGATTCATCGGTAAGAGCGGAACCGGGAAGAGCACGGTGGCGGAGATAATGGCGGCCATCCTCAAGGGTATGCGTCTGATATCCAACAGCCACATCACCGAGATAAAGGGCGAGAGGATCTTCAACGTGTCCGAGTCCGACTGTGACGCAGTCCTTTCCGAGGCCGTGAAGAAAGCCTGCAACGGCCTTATCTTCATCGATACGGATGACCCCAAGTTCTCGCAGTCGCCGCAGGTTTACGGACGAAGCATCGAGCAGATCCGCCTGAAGGTGAAGGAGCTCACGGTGGAGACGGGCGGGGAGTGCGCCCTTATCCTGGCGGAGCTTGAAGCCCCCAACGGGGATGTGGCAGAGCAGCTCTCGGAGGGCGGTGTTCATGAGTTCGACCACACCCTGGTGTTCAAGGACTTCACCTCTGACGAGCTCTTCGGCATCCTCTGCCACTGCCTGGAGAAGTTCTCCGTCAGTTTCACACCCGCGGCGGAAAAGCACATGAGGGGCTACCTGGATTCGCTGAGTTCGTCGATAGGGGTCAATGCCAGAACGATGAAACTGATGTCAAGGACCATCTACCAGCAGGTCATCCTCCGCGAGAGCGGCCTCTCCCGCCGCCCGAAGGTCCACCAGGTCAATATCTCCGACGTCGCCACCTTCAAGTGGAACGGACGCAAGGGAAAAATCGGGTTCTAATACAAGAAAGACACTATGGGGAAAAGAAATGCATATGTCCTGACAAGGTTGTACAATATCTATGTCAATGAAGAAGAGTATCAGAAGAGACTTGCCAAGGCCATCGGCTCGGTGGCTGCCAATGCGAAGGATTACAAGGACGGAGAAGTACAGGTCATCCTTTACGATAACTCCCCGGCCGGAGAGAAGCGCAAGGATCATATCAAGGAAGTCCGAAAGAAATGCTCTGACAATGGCTTCATTGAGGGAAAGAATTTGTGGCTTTTTACAGCTGAAGAGCATATTGGCAATTCCGCGTATGCCGCATTTGCTGTCAGGGAGAAGGCCCTTGAGCTTATAGAGAGCTTGGACGATACAGGTGCGGTCATCATCTCCTTGGACCAGGACGACGAGTTGAAACCGAAGGCTATCAGACGGATTTGCAAGGCGATGACTGATAAGGGTGTAGTCCTTACGCCTTTTTCTATCGTAAGTGCTGGAGGCAAGGATATCACTGGGGATGGAGGCCGTATCCAGCAGAAAATCGCCAAAAAGCTGAGCTTACACCCTGTTGTAAACGAGGAAGCACAGAACGCTAAACAGAGTAGCTGTAACACTCTCAAGGACATCGTCTATGCCAGTTCTCTCGGCTGGAGCAAATCTTATTCGTACTACGCCCTGAAGAAGTACCATGAAGCACTGACGAAATTCCTGAATGATTCCAGAGTGAGTGTCTCCGAGTATTACAGTAAGCACAAGAATTATGAGGACTTCGTGGATTTCTTCGCCCTCCTCCTTTCCGATGTGACTATTACGGCGACTAGGAAAAAGACCCATATCTACAATAAATACAGCGATTCCATCACGTCCAATCCCAGCGTTGACGCATTCAGGCTTGACCGTACTGCAAGCCTTATTACCCTGATTGACCTTTGTTATAGTACAAAAGCCATACTTCGTTCCGACTTCAAGAGGCTTCTGCTGAGATATGTCTCCATTAAGGTGACGGATATTGAGCGCATCCTTGAAGGGTACAGGAAAGACTTCGCCAATGGAGACGAGAAGAAAAGAGAATTTGATGAGGCCACCCATGAGAATTATTTCATAGCAAAACTCAGGCGCCTTGCTGAAGTAGATATCCGATACGGCAAGCCGGAACAGAAGCAAGATGAGGACCTCTTCAATTTGGCAAAACCGGTCTACTGCGAGAAGACAAAGTCCAATTTTAAGGACCTTTTCAGTTGCGAGACCATAAACGCCATAGGACCTTATGAAGCGGAGCTTTCCAATGCCGACAGCCGTCTTGTGCTTGAGAAGGCCGTTCTGAAGGAGAAGGAATTCAGGCCCGTCAAACCCACTAGGAAGCAAAAGAAAAAAGAAAGGTTGGAGCGAAGGCGCCTCCGTAAGAGGAAAGAGGAGGAAATCTCCAAACGTTATGACAAGAGAATGACGCCCAACCAGATTAGACAAATTGTCTTATGGGTGTTAATAGGCTTTTTCGGGTTGTTCTTAGTGGCGTTTATCCTTTGGGCGTTAGGGGTGATTCCTGTATGGAAGGGTTATCAGGATACCAATAAAATACTGCCGGAAATCATAGCTATCTTATTGGCCATCCTTACTTTCCTTCTTAACGAAGTGAGCAAGGTGGGAATACTTGCCCGGGAGGAAGCAACCAAAAAGAAGCTATATTTCTCTGAGTTCGAGGATTTGATCCGCCATCTTGAGGCCAACCTCAAAGTGATGATAGAAGTGCGGAAGCAGATTTCAGACAACAAGATCCCGGCATCGGTGCATTTTAGTAACCTTGCCTGGCCGGAGAGCTCGTGTCTGTTCTCGGATGAGATGTCCAAGATCATCGACAAAGGTAAAGTGGATGATTTCGCGCGCCTTAAAGTGAATCTCCGAAACATCCAGAATAGCGCAAGGTGGTTGTCCGTGTATGTTAGGCAGGATCACACCATGGAAGAACTCTGCGAGGCTATAGATTGGGAGATCGCCAGGCACTTCGGTTACCTGATGAACTTCCATTACATGAAGAATAACAACTTCCAGTTCCCGACACCGGCCGAGCTTGATTATTATATCAAGGAAAAGCATTTGAAAGAGTACCTTTCCACTCTTTTCATATCATATTCAGGTGAACCCGAACACGGCTCCTCTAAAACAGAGAACTTCTCCAGGGAAGAAATGGTCGAGAAGTACATGAAGATTTACAATGATGACCGCAGGATGCGTCGAAACGTTATACTGACACATAAGAAATCATAACTATGGCAGACGAAAGAATCAATTCAATAGGCCTTTTCATCGACGGCAATTATTTCACGTTAATCGATAGGGGACTGAGGCAGGAGGGCCGTAGGATAAATGTCAAGGGGCTTCTTGCCTTCATCCAGGAGTCGGTAGCGGACAAGTACGATCTTGACCCTGATTCCTGCATCATTACCGAGACCCACTTCTTCAGGGGAAGATATCGCGCACATGATGCCCAGAAGAACAATACCCTTCTCGATGACAGGAGGTTCGAGGACCGTCTCATCGAGAACGATGTGGTGCTCCACTACAAGCACGTCTACAACCTGCCTGATGGTACGCCACATGAGAAAGGAATAGATGTCTGGTTTGCCCTGGAGACCTTGGAACTTGCCATGTACCGCGACTTCGACTTTGTAGTCATGATCACTGGAGATGCCGACTTTGAAATCCTTGCGAGGAAGATCAAGTCCCTCAAGATACCTGTTATCCTGCTGACGTGGCACTATGACAAGCAGGATTCTACGGCCAAGGCGCTTCGGGAGGAGATTACTTGCCAGATAGATGTCAATAAGATGCTGGATGTTGACCCTGGTCTTAAGAACCGCATCAGTGAACCGACAAGTGTGTAGGAATGTGAGGCCACGGAATACGTCTTTAAGACTGTAAATTAAGGTCTAGTTACTTAATCTTGATGTATGCTGAAATACAATTTCTGTGTTTTTCTTGGTTTTGTTTGATTTGTTAGGATTATTATATTTCTTTGTAACAGACGTGGTGAGAATGACTGGTGGCAACATTATTAACCACCCCGTTTTTAACAATTAAGCTATAAGGTATCATGAGTAGATGTGCTTTTTGTGACCGTAGTACTCGGTATTGCAGCCTATCTGGGAAATACATTGAGGCCGATGACTATCACTGCAATGACTTTTCTCCGTTTGAGAGCCTACGGCATGAGAACAGACGTTTTGATGAAAGATGCGCCATATGTGAGTATTCTACCGTTGAATGCAATTTGTTAGACAGACCTGTTGACCCGGAGCAGAGAGGTTGCGCAGAATACAAAGAGTTCACATACAGATGGTAATAAAGAGAAAGTGAATGGATTGGCGTGATCTGTAATTAACTGCTATTCAGGTGTTTAAGCAAAGTACCCGGGTACCAAGGTACCCGGGTACCGTGTGTAAATGCTTGAAGGATAGGCTGTTGTAAATCACGCCACGCGGGAAAGAGTCTTGTTGAAAACTTTGTGAAGAAAAGCCACCGCCAAGGTTGTTAATAAAATTTTTTATTATTACCTTTGCATGGTCATAACGGACCTGAAGGGATTGGACAACTTTACATTCCTATCATATATGACAAAACAACAGCAAGCTATCTATGACGCCCGCACTCTTGGGACGGGCAAGATGCTTACCCTGGGTCTCCAGCACATGTTCGCCATGTTCGGAGCCACAGTCCTGGTTCCGGTAATTACCGGTCTTTCGATGAGCGCCACCCTCCTTTTCGCAGGTCTTGGAACGCTCATTTTTCATTTACTTACCAAGCTGAAGGTTCCTGCATTCCTGGGTTCATCCTTCGCATTCCTTGGCGGTTACGCCGCCGTGGTTGTGATGGGATCGGAACAGGGCCTCTCTGCGGCGGAATCGTTGCCCTATGCGTGTATCGGCGTATTTGCCGCAGGCCTGATGTACTTCATCCTGGCAGGCCTGTTTGCAGCTTTCGGTGCCAAGAAGGTGATGCGCTTCTTCCCGCCTATCGTCACGGGACCTATCATCATCGCCATCGGCCTTACCCTCAGCGGCAGCGCCATCAACAACTGCAACCATAACTGGTGGATAGCCCTGCTTGCCATGGTCATCATCATCGTGTGCAACATCTGGGGCAAGGGTATGATCAGGATCATCCCCATACTGCTTGGCGTGCTGATTTCTTATATTGTAGCTGCCTGCTTTGGCCTGTGTGACTTCAGCTCTGTCAAGGATGCCGCATGGGTGGGAGTCCCTTTCCACTGGGAGAATACTGCAATGCATGTGTTCCAGAACCCTAACTGGGGCCTGGTCGTGAGCGCCATCATCGCAATAGTGCCCATTTCCCTTGCCACAATGATGGAGCACATCGGCGATATGTGCGCCATTTCCTCCACCACCGGCATCAACTATCTTGAAGAACCCGGCCTGCACCGCACCCTCATGGGCGACGGCCTTGCCACCATGCTGGCCTCCCTGTTCGGCGCCCCTGCAAACACCACTTACG
>JAGCWD010000027.1 GCA_017962025.1 Bacteroidales bacterium | reverse complement strand
GCTCTCGCTTCGACTCCGTCGCTGAACGACTTAGCCTCGCAACATTGAAGCAACTCGTAGGCTCATTATGCAAAAGGCACGCGGTCACTGCAACAACTGCAGCTCCCACCGCTTGTAGGCGAACGGTTTCAGGTTCTCTTTCACTCCCCTGTTCGGGGTGCTACACACCTTTCCATCACGGTACTGGTCCACTATCGGTCTTCGGCAGTCTTTAGCCTTGCGGGATGGTCCCCGCAGATTCGGACAGGATTCCACGTGCCCCGCCCTACTCAGGTGTCACCGTGATCGACAGCTCGTTACCCGTACGGGAGTTTCACCCTCTGCGCCGCCGTTTTCCAAACAGCTTCCGGTTCCTGCTATCAATATTTGTCGGTGATCCTACAACCCCGGAATGTCCGTAAACACTCCGGTTTAGGCTCGTCCCTCTTCGCTCGCCACTACTGGGGGAATCGACTATTTCTTTCTTTTCCTCCGGGTACTAAGATGTTTCAGTTCCCCGGGTTCGCCCCATCTGTCGATGGTACTGGATCTTCAATCCAGTGGGTTGCCCCATTCGGATACGGCCGGATCAATTCGTGTTTGCCAATCCCCGGCTATTTTCGCAGCTTACCGCGTCCTTCATCGCCTGCCGAAGCCAAGGCATCCTCCATTCGCCCTTGCTTCTCTTTTCTCGTGAATCAACTTTCTTGTGAAATTGTATCAACCTAATATTTCTATTTGCTGATTCTTATTTTACACTTTACCTCGTTGTAATCTCTCAGTATTGTCAATGAACTTCGCGCTTCTTTCGAAACGGGCTGCAAAGATACTCACTTTTTTAATTCTGGCAAATTTTTTTCGTTTTTTTTCTATCTTTGTGAATGCGGCCCTTCGACTACGCTCAAAGGCCGCTTAATCATATCATAATAATAGTATGGACGAAGAGAGAATTAATTCATTGCCGGAGAACGCCCAGAGGGAACTGAAACCCGGTGAAGAGTACAAGCCTTTGCTGGAAGCCGGAAGGAACTGGTCCGAAGTGACACCATATTCAGTGGCTATCGGACTATTGATGGTTATCATCTTTTCAGCGGCTGCTGCCTATCTGGGTCTCCGGGTGGGACAGGTCTTTGAAGCCGCCATCCCAATTGCCATCATAGCGGTAGGTCTTACAAGTGCCCTGGGGAAGAAAGACGGACTTGGGCAGAATGTCATCATACAGTCCATCGGTGGATGCTCAGGAGCAGTGGTTGCAGGAGCGATATTCACCCTCCCGGCAATTTATATCCTGGGAGTGGAAGTCAACTTCTTGCAGATGTTCCTGTCCTCTCTGCTAGGAGGCGTACTGGGCATCCTGTTCCTAATTCCTTTCAGAAAGTATTTCGTCAAGGAGATGCACGGTAAATACCCCTTCCCTGAAGCAACTGCGACAACCCAGATCCTAGTAAGCGGCGAAGGTGGCAAAGGTGCAGGCACTTTGCTTGTCAGCGGCCTGATCGGAGGATTGTACGACTTCCTGGTGAGCACATTCGGGACCTGGTCCGACACTATCAGTACCACTGTGTTGGGAATAGGACGTACCGTCGCCGACAAGGCCAAGGTCCTGCTCAAGGTCAATACCAGTGCCGCCGTGCTCGGACTTGGTTACATAATAGGTCTCAAGTATGCCTTCGTGATCTGCTGCGGAAGCCTTCTGGTCTGGTTGGTAATCATCCCGCTGATGAACCTCATTTGGGGCGGTCAGGTGATTGACCTGATGCACACAGGTGTGACCATGACCATCGGGGAAATGTCTCCTGACCAGATATTCAAGGACTACGCCCGTCACATAGGAATCGGAGGCATCGCCACCGCAGGAATCATCGGGATCATCAAGTCATTCGGAGTCATAAAATCAGCTGTCGGACTGGCGGTGAGTGAGTTCGGCAAGAACCCTTCGACAGGCTCAGGGACCGGAAATGCCGGCTCAGGTACCATTGCTCGCACAGAGCAGGATCTGCCGATGAAGACCATCGTTTTCGGAATAGTCATCGCCCTGCTGGCAATCTTCGCTTTCTTCGCCTTTGGAGGTGTGGTGAACAACGTCTGGCAGGCCCTTGTGGGTCTTCTGATCGTTGGGGTAATTTCATTCCTCTTCACTACCGTTGCCGCTAATGCAATTGCCATAGTAGGCACTAACCCCGTGAGCGGAATGACCCTGATGACCCTCATCATAGCTTCCCTCATCCTGGTTGCAGTAGGACTGAAGGGAAATGCCGGTATGGCGGCTTCCCTTATCATCGGTGGAGTGGTCTGCACGGCACTCTCGGTAGCAGGATCATTCATAACAGACCTCAAGATCGGTTATTGGATCGGTACTACTCCAAAGAAACAGGAAGCCTGGAAATTCGCCGGAGTCGCCGTCGCGGCTGCCACAGTGTGCGGTGTCATGCTTATCCTCAACAAGACTTACGGATTCGTGGGAGACCAGGCACTTGTAGCTCCTCAGGCTAACGCCATGGCAGCTGTCATACAGCCCATGATGAACGGAGGCGGAGCTCCATGGCTGCTCTATGGCATCGGAGCCTTGATCGCTATCCTGCTGACTGTTTTCAAGGTCCCTGCCCTTGCCTTCGCATTGGGAATGTTCATCCCGATTGACCTCAACCTGCCTCTTCTCATCGGTGGAGCCATTTCATGGTACGTCAGCACGAGAAGCAAAGAAAAGAAAGTCAACGACGCCAGGATGAACAAGGGTACCCTCATCGCTTCCGGTTTCATCGCTGGCGGCGCCCTGATGGGAGTGGTAAGTGCACTGCTGAAGTTCTTCGATGTAGACTGGTTCCTCAGCTCATGGTACAGCGCCTACGGCGAAGCGATCGCGATCTTCCCCTTCATCTGCATCATAGCCTACATGGTCATTTCTTCAATGAAAGTCAAAGAATAATATGGAAAGAATACTCGACAGATTTTTAAGGTACGTGGGGGTCGATACCCAGAGTAACGAAGAGTCGGAGAGCCAGCCGTCCACTGCGAAACAGTTGAACCTGCTCAGGATGCTGCGGGACGAACTAGAGGCGCTGGGAGTCCAGGCCACCCTTGATGAATTTGGTTACGTAATGGCCACTATTCCTTCAAACATCAACTCAACTATTCCGGCAATCGGATTCATTGCCCATGTCGATACTGCCCCGGACGCATCCGGAGCCGACATCAAACCCCAGATAATCAATGAATATGACGGCGGGGAAATAGAGTTGAAGGGTGTTCCCGGCCTCTCCCTTAAACCTTCAGAATTCCCGGAGATGCTCCATTATGTCGGAGAGACCTTGATAACCACTGACGGAACCACCCTGTTGGGCGCCGATGACAAGGCCGGAGTAGCAGAGATAATGGATGCGGTTCAGTACATGGTTGAGCATCCTGATTTCAAGCACGGGGAGATCAAGATCGGCTTTACCCCTGACGAAGAGATAGGGCGCGGTGTGGTCAAGTTCGACGTACCCAGGTTCGGAGCCGACTATGCCTATACCATGGACGGCGGGGAGATAGGTGAGCTCGAGTTCGAGAATTTCAACGCCGCTTCGGCAAAGATACATATCCAGGGACGGAACGTCCACCCTGGCTACGCCAAGGGGAAGATGAAAAATGCCATCCTGGTCGGCATGGAACTCAATTCACTCCTGCCGGTTGAACAGAGGCCTGAATATACTGAAGGCTATGAAGGATTCTTCCACCTTATCGGGTTCTCCGGCTCCGTCGAGGAAGCGGACATTACATACATTATCCGCGACCACGACAGGCAGAAATTCGAAGAGAAGAAAAAGACTGTACTGGATTGCTGCGGCTTTATCAACCTGAAGTACGGTCAGGGCACAGCAAACCCTGTCGTAAAAGACCAGTATTATAACATGCGTGAGCAGGTGGAACCTCACTATCAAGTTGTGGAAAAAGCCGTGAAGGCTATGGAAAAGGCAGGAATCAAGCCAAAGATCCAGCCCATCCGCGGAGGTACAGATGGGGCGAACCTGAGTTTCAAGGGACTTCCCTGCCCGAACATCTTCGCCGGAGGTCTGAACTTCCATGGCAAAATGGAATTCGTACCTCTAAGGTCTATGGAAAAGGCCTCGGAGGTAATCCTCAACATTATTTCCCTCTACGCCGAGGGTTAGAGAAGTTTTTTGCGAAGGGCGTCGATCATGTCGACAGTCATTCCCTCAAGATCATAGGACGGCTTCCAATCCCACTCTTCACGGGCACAGGAGTCGTCCATTTTGTCAGGCCATGAATCGGCGATTGCCTGGCGGACAGGATCCACCTCGTAACGCATCTTGAATCCCGGGATGTGTTCCTGGATTTTCTTACGCAGGATTTCCGGATCGAAACTCATAGAGGCGATATTGAAGGAATTGCGATGGACGAGCCTGGAAGGATCTGCGTTCATGATGTCCACTGCGGCCTTGAGTGCATCAGGCATGTACATCATGTCCATGAACGTACCTGCTGCTATAGGGCAGACAAACTCTTCACCCTTGACTGCAGCATAGTAGATTTCAACGGCATAATCAGTCGTTCCGCCACCTGGAAGGGTCACGTTTGAAATGAGGCCGGGGAAACGGACGGAGCGGGTGTCAACCCCATACTTGTGGAAATAGTAGTCGCTGAGCAACTCTGTTGCCACCTTGGTGCAGCCATACATCGAACGGGGCCTCTGGATAGTGTCCTGAGGAGTGTTGACATGCGGAGTCTCGGGGCCGAATGAACCGATCGAAGAAGGAGTGAACACTGCACAGCCATTCTCACGGGCAATCTCGAGGATGTTCATCAAACCATCGATCTGGATATGCCATGCCAACTGAGGTTTCTTCTCTGCCACCGCAGAAAGAAGGGCGGCAAGGTTGTAGATGGTGTCGATCTTGTATTTCTTGACAATTTCAAGGAGTTGGGCCCCGTTACAGACATCTGCCTCAGCAGCAGGACCGCTCTCAAGGAGAATGCCTTTGGGTTCAGCTCCCTTGATGTAACCGGCGACCACATTGCCTTCCGGAACCATTCTTCTTATTTTCATTGTCAGCTCGGAACCGATCTGTCCGGTTGACCCGATCACAAGTACATTTTTCATTGCAAATAGCGACTAATTTGCTAAATTAGCAGATGCAAATTTACATTATTTTCGGGAAACACGAAACTTAATAATCATTTATAATCATGTACGGTAAATTCCAAGACCATTTGAAAGCAGAACTGGCCTCAATCGAAGAAGCCGGTCTGTACAAGAAAGAAAGGAACATCGCTTCTGCCCAGAGCGCCGAGATAACCCTTCAGGACGGAAGCGTTGCACTTAACTTCTGCGCGAACAACTACCTTGGCCTGGCTGATTCTCCCAGACTCATTGAAGCAGCAAAGAAGGCCATGGAAGACAGGGGGTTCGGAATGTCTTCAGTCCGTTTCATCTGCGGAACCCAGGATCTCCACAAGGAACTTGAGGCTGCGATTTCCGATTTCTTCCACACCGAAGACACAATCCTCTACGCATCCTGCTTTGACGCCAACGGCGGAGTGTTCGAACCTCTTCTTACCGCAGAGGACGCAATCATTTCCGACTCCCTCAACCATGCATCAATCATCGACGGAGTCCGTCTCTGCAAGGCAGTCCGCTACCGTTATGCCAACGCAGACATGGAAGATCTCGAGCGCTGCCTCAAGGAGGCCCAGGCCCAGAGATTCAGGATTATCTGCACTGACGGAGTTTTCTCGATGGACGGCAACGTAGCTCCCATGGACAAGATCTGCGAGCTGGCTGAGAAATATGACGCACTTGTGATGGTGGATGAAAGCCATTCAGCAGGAGTGGTCGGCAAGACGGGCCGTGGAGTTGCAGAGCAGTTTGACTGCTACGGACGCATCGACATATTCACCGGCACGCTTGGCAAGGCTTTCGGCGGTACCGTCGGAGGTTTCACCACAGGCCGTAAGGAAATCATAGACATGCTACGCCAGCGTTCACGTCCATACCTCTTCTCCAACTCCCTTCCTCCCATGATCGTGGCTGCAGGAATCGAGATGTTCAAGATGCTTAAGGAAAGCAATGAACTGCATGACCGCCAGCAGGAAAACGTAAAATATTTCCGCGATGCCATGTTGGCAGCCGGCTTCGACATCAAGCCGACCCAGAGCGCCATCTGCGCAGTGATGCTTTACGATGCTCCCCTGTCTCAGAAATTCGCCGCCAAGATGGCAGAGGAAGGAATATTCGTTACCGGTTTCTACTATCCTGTGGTCCCGAATGGACAGGCGAGGATCCGTGTCCAGCTTTCAGCAGCCCACAAAAAAGAACACCTTGACAAAGCCATTGCAGCATTTATCAAGGTGGGTAAGGAACTCGGAGTGATCAAGGGCTAGTCGTACCAGAGCATCGAGGCGGGCAGTTGCTCGACATCAATGCCAGGGCCGACAAGTCCGACCTCGATAGTCTCACCTCCATAATTCTCGAAGTACTGAATCTCGATCCGGTGGAAGCCGGCTTCGAGATTCAGCCATTTTTCGTTGATACCGCCACCGTCCCTGTCGATATCAAAGACGAGTTCACCGTCAAGGAACAGTTTTGACCCATCGTCTGTAGCGAGGGAAAGCTGGTAAATACCGGTCTTTTCAATCTCCATGAGGGTATTGTAAACAAAACCGAAATGATCCTCCCTCTTCTTTGGTGAAGTGGAGAAGAACGGAGTTACTCCCCTGGCAGCCACAGGGCTTGCCAGGACGTCATTAACGCTCATGAAAGGTCCTTCAAGATAGGTGTACTTGACTCCATGACCTTTGGGCTTTACTTTAAGGGCCCCGAAAGAAGCAGAAGCCGCAGGATCCCCTGATTCCTGGTGATAGGTCGGGTCCAAAGGATCGCATTTGACACCATTGTCAGGAGTAAAGTCAACTCCCAGTACATCTGCTATGGTTGCAGCCAGTTGCTTATTGTAGAATACTCCATTATTGGAAGTCTCTCCCAAAACCGGCACTCCGGCTCCGAACATCACGAACCAGGTCTCACCGGAACCTCTCAGATCAGCTCCATGGCCATGCCACTTTTCTCCACGTCCCCTTCCATGGTCACACAGGAGCATGTAGGTGGTCTTTCCCTTATAGAAAGGATCTGACTCGCAATACTCGACTATGCTTCGGATGAAGCCGTCGGTCCTGTTTGTAATGTCAAGATATCTGTCATACCTGTTGTCATGGGCAAATTCATCGGTGTCACCAAAACCCACGTAGAACACCTTGGGGTGATCCTTCTTAAGGGTCTCCATGGCATAACCGAAAGTAAAGGCATCATAACGTTCTTCTCCCCAGTTTCTCGGCATCGCATCCTGCATCTGGTCCAGAAGTTTTGTCACGGGAGTGTCGGACAGTCCGGGCTCGTACTCTGCACTGCCCGGGAAACCTCCACGGTCATTGTTAACTGCGTAGCGAATAGATCCCCAAGAGGCATACATCATTACTTTGCCTTTGTAACGGGGATCCCGGTTGACTACTTCCAGAACACTTGTATTGGGATTCCCTACCGGGTCATTGCTGGTAACCCTTTCATCGTCCGCATAACCACAGAACATTTCACTGTAACCAGGATAGGAAAAACACATCGAATTGTCCACCTGCATCCGGCTCCCCTTGTCACGATTGCCAAGAAGGAAACCATGACTGGCAGCATAACCCCATGTGAAAGGCATCAACGCCTCCCGGCGTTCTTCCTTGGTTTCCCTCCAGTAAGCACTCTTGAGGGCAGCAATATCCGGAACCAACTTGGGATTGTTTATGAGGGAGGAATCCGCCCCCCTGAAAACCTCCTGCCAGCGCAGGCCATCATAAGTGATGACCACTACCCTGGGGTCTTTATCAAACTTGTTGCAAGAACAGAGGATAACGGTTACAATGAGAAAAAGAAACCAAACTGATTTATTCATAACGTATTCATTCGTTGATTGTATCTGCGAATTCTCCTGGTGTCATGCCTGTTATTTTCTTGAAACTCCGGGCAATGATCTTATAGTCAGCCCCCAGAAGGTCAGCTGCTGCTATCGGAGAGTGTCCATTCACTATCAGATCCTTCATCTTCTCAACCCTCATCTGTATGACGTACTGGTAGATTGAGGTTTCCATCTCCTTACGGAAAGTACTTTCCAGCAACCGTCTGGACATGGGGACAAGGGACACAAGGTCTTCCACGGAGATACGTTCGGTCAAGTTGTTGTTGATATAATAGAGAATCTTGCTGATATATGGATTAGGATGGATAACAGCATCGGTCGAACGGCGTGCGGTCACGAATGTCGGCTTGACAAGTATGTCAGTCTTCCTGGCCACCCTCTGCTCCGGAGGCAGGGAAAGGAGTTCGTCGATGTAGCATGCTGTGTTGTAGCCGGCTTCTTCAGTGTCCTGGTTCAGCGAGGAAAGCTGGGGCGAGCAAAGTTGGCACAAGTACTCGTCGTTATCTATTCCCAGAACCATGATATCCTCCGGGATGCGCATCCCTTCTCCTCCGGCATGCTTTGCTGCCTCGATAATATAGTAGGCTCTGTTGTCATCGCATGCAAGGATCCCTACAGGCTTGGGAAGGCTCCTGAGCCATTCTGTCAACTGTTCTATGTTGTACCACCAGGTTTCACTGATGTCCACATCATCCTGGACAGACATGGTAGCCCCAGGGACACGCTTCGAAATCTCGTCGAAGAAAGCATCTCGTCTTTCGTCCGACCAGACCATACCCTTGAGTCCGAAGAATCCGAAATTATGGACCCTTTTTTTGATGTAATAGTCGGCACAGATCCTCCCGGAAGCAGCGTAGTCGCCGCTGATGTTGCTGATGGTAGGGAATTTCTGCTGGTAGTCCTGCGCGATAGCAATTATACCGTGACGGCTGAAAGCATCCACGTCATCAGTAGGAAGGAACTGTCCTATTATCGCATCGGCCTTCCAGTCTATGGCAAACTTGAGCACTTCCTCCATCCTCCCGTTGTCCCTAAGCGAAAGCGGCATCTTGCAAACCACCCACGGCTCATGTTCATGTGAGAAACGAACGATTCCTTTCAGGAGCTTATTGGCATAAGACTCCGAGAAATCTGTCATCAGTAAAAGGCGTGCCATGATACTATCTGCTTAATAAGCATTAATTGCCTCTGTAAAGCGACTCTCAAGGTCATCTAGCCTGTACAGACCATCTGAGTTAGGAATAAGACCGGACAGGCTGACCCTGTAAGCAAGAGGATGATTCTGTAGACTGAGCATCGGCGTAGTACGGAGTTGCTCCGGAGAAGCATACACAAGGAGTAATTCGGCATAGAGGCCACCATCTTTCCCACGCCATTTCCCGATCACAAGTTTTGATCCGATGGGGGTCTTCTTCTCGATTGCGCCAGGGAGGGAATATTCCTCGGCCCTGAGTGCAGCGAGTACACTGGCTATGTTGGAGTCGTGCCCGCAGAGGAAGGAGAACTTACGTCCTTCTGTCCTGAGCTCTGAAAGCATTGTCTGAAGAAGGGGATGGGCCACATTCACTGCCACGGATGGTGCAGTGAACAGAACATCTCCGTACCAGTCCTTGATCTCTGCAATGTTCTCCCATTCCTCCCTCGTCAGCTCATGACCGAATGCAGCCTTGACCTCATCAGGTTCCTCATAATACTGGAGTATCAGGGCATCCGATGCCGAATTAGCCATCTTCAAACCTCCCGTCATCGCAGGCTCCTTATAGGGCTCCAGTTTGATCTGAAGATCATCAGTGTTGATGAATAAGGTGTCATTCGCCGCAGCCGGGCTATCGCGCAAATCCAGGACATTCTCAAGAAGGGTGTAATTGGAAGCCATCTTCCTTCCGACATCCTTCAGGCCTTCCTTGCCCCACATTCCGGATATCTCCTTGATAGCACGCTCCTTGAAAGAATCGTCAACCTTTGTCAACTGCGGATTGAAGATCGGATCCATAGTCCCGACATAATAGTGATGCTCAACCTCAACATTTGCTATCGGGAGAAATCCGCTGGAGAAATACTGTGCGGTAGCGATGGTGCGTTGCATTGAATTGGCATAGAAACGCATCTCTCCTTGAGACGGAAGCTCATTATCCTTCATCAGGCCTTCATCCACCATCCACTTACGGAAGAACTGACCCATCTGGGTCTCAAGCACCCCCCCTCTCAAGGACAGTTCCGACGGTGCTGATGTCCATGGGAACCACTCGTGGGAAGTGATCCTGGAAAGGACAGATCCACTCCCGGATAGCGGAGACCGGATGTTGTGACGGCTGAGTATGACCATTTCCGTCAAAGCATAACGATCGCTGAAACCGTTGGGACGAGGAATCCATTCCTGGATGTTACCGGAAGGTTCTTCTGTGGCCGCTGAAGAGACTGCCTGACCCGTCCTGGGGCTGCATGCAGCCACCAGGACCAGGCAGAGAAGAAGTCCAAACGGTCTTTTCATTAATGATCAATTGAATTTCAGGATAACTGTTGGATCAAGAGGATAACGTCCGAAGTCCTTGCCGTAGATTGCCAGTCCTCCATCAAGGTCGGAAGCGGGAACTGAGAACCTGATAACGACAGTCCTGGACCTGAGGATGTCCTCGGCAGGAATTTGGTTGAGAGGGATATTCATCCTGACCAGTTCTCCATAAGAACCGGCTTCACACATCCTCCTGGAATTCGGCTGTGAACCCCATGAAAGGATACCTCTGTGGTCTGCAGGATCGTCAGCGAGGTCATGCTTGCCGATGACGGCGCCGTTTATGGAGACCTCCATCTTGGAAGGCCAGAGAACCTTGTCGGTCATAGCGTAAGAGTTCAAAGACTTGCATGGATCGAAGGTACCCTTGCCGAGCATGTAGTCGCCTTGGATTTCATCACCTTCCTTGTCTTTTCCGAAAAGCTGCTTTGCAGAAGCCTCGAAGACCAGCTCGGCAGAGGAAATGCGCTCCAGATCAATGTCCTTTGGAATGGTTACTGTGTACTCGAAATAACCGTGACCGAAGCCATCCACCTTCAGGCCGTCATAGATTGATGTCTGCTTTAAGGACCACTCCTGGGCGGAGAAGGAAGCGGGAGCGAAGGTCAGCAGCCTTGCCTTCTCAGGAACTGCATCCTTTCCGTTCTTTACACGGAAAGTAGTGAAATTGTGGTGGAGGACTTCCCCCTTGTCATTCTTAAGGACCATCCTGAGAAGGTATAGTCCATTGGTTGCAGGGATGTTGACCCTCTGGTGACCTATAGGAGCACTGAGGAATGGTTCGAACTTGACAGGTATCGAATTGGTCTCGAAGGAGTGGAATTCTCCGAGGTTGTCCCAGCCCACCAGTTCGGTGTCAAGGGAGAGAGCTCCGGGATCATTGTCAGTCATGAAAGAAGCATAGAAAGGAAGGTCAACCCATCCCCCTGCCTTGTTCTCCGTGTAAAGATATTTCACAGGAGAAATGTAATAATGGCTCTGGAAGTCGGCGATGGTCATGCCGGGGACAAGCTCGTCAAGACCGTCGATCTTAGGAGAGCGGTCGTACTTGACATAGCCGTTCCATTCGTTGATCACGTCGTGGTGCTCGGTGTAAAGCCAGCCGGCGCACTTGGGATTGCGGCGGAATGCATCCATCATGATGTGGTAGTCCCATGTGTAGTCGCAGTCACCTGCGCTGCCTTCGTAACCCCAGACATTACCACACTCGCTGTTGATCATGGGTGCACCATTCTGCTTGTTGCCACCGATGTAATTGTAGGTGCTTCCGGGGAAGGTCCCGTCAACATATTTCTTTATCTCATCTTCCCAGACGAAGCCTCGGCAGTAGGCATGCCAGGAGTTGATGTCAGACTCCACATGATCGTGGTTGCAGGCGCTCTGGTCCTCCACGAGGCGGGAAGGGTCAAGACTCTTTGTCAGATGATACATCGAACGTACCCATTCCTGGGTCTCAGGGAGATAGGTGCCATCCGTGAAGAGGCCCCAGGTCTCGTTGAAATTGACCCATGCAAAGATGGAGGGATGGTTGTAGTCACGCTCAACCTGGGCACGAAGACAGTTCTCCCAGTCCTCACGGGCTTCGGGGACAGGCTCTCCCCAGAAGTTGGGAGTGTCTGCCATGATCAGGAGACCGAGTTTGTCAGCCCAATAGAGTTTGCGGGGAACCTCAACCTTGATGTGGATACGGTTACCATTGAGTCCAAGGTTCTTGGAAATCAGGATCTCATTCTTCATGAACTCGTCACTGGGGAAGGTATAGAAACCTTCCGGATGGTAGCTCTGGTCAAGACAAAGCTGAAGATACAGAGGCTTGTTATTGAGGGCGACATAATTGAAATCCGCTCCAGGGAATGGCATGACTCCGACCTTGCGCTGTCCGAAATAGGAATTGACTTCATCCTGGTTTCCAAGGGAAGCGGTAACCTCATAGAGGAATGGATCGTCCAGGTCCCAAAGATGCTGGTCCTTGATCGGGATTGTGAAAGAGGCCTTGTCCTTGCCTGCTATTTCTCCGGAGAATGTATCCTGTCCGCCGGTCTTGAAAGCCAGCGTGAAAGACTCACCCTCTGCTGCGGGAGCTGCAAGGGCAACATCGACCTTGACATTGGAGTTGTCAATATCGGGAGTAAAATGCAGGGAACTGATGTAGTTCTCTCCACGGGCCTCCAGGTAAACCGTCTGCCAGATTCCCCGGGCATTTCCGTAACCCTGCTTGCCATAGAGGTGTGCGTCGCTGGGCGTGTCATCAGCCTTAATCACGAGCTGCTGGGCCTGGCCGAACCTGACATCCTTCAGCTCGCACTCAAAAGGAGTGTAACCACCCTGATGACGACCGATTTCATTACCGTCAAGCCAAACCTGGGTGTCCCAGTCGGAAGCACCGACCACCAGGAAAACCCTCTTCCCTTTCCATGACTGAGGAACTGTGATCTTGCGTCCGTACCAGGCGACATCGCCCTGATCCTCAACCTCTGACAGTTTGGATCCCCAGGGGAAAGGGACAAGGATCTTCCTGTCAAGAACGGAACAATCCTCTCCCGCCAGGGCCTTCCCAGCCAAAGTTTCATCAAAAGTGAAAGACCAGTAGCCGTTCAGATTGACCCATTGCGTACGCTCGAAATCCGGGCGCGGATGCTCGGGAAGCGGAATGGATTCAGCTACTTTATTTCCGTTGCAGGCGCCCAGCAACAAAAGTCCGAAGGCGCAAAGAACTAGAGAAAGCTTCTTCATGATGTCAGTATTTTTGAATATGATTAATTCTCAAAGTGGTTATCTACAAATTTAATCAATTTCCCGATTACTTGTCCAGGACGAACAATCTTTCATTAGGTATAGGTCCGCTGTGACCGTCAGGATCCGTGAGTACGATATCCAGTTTCTGTGTGTCAGTGTCTTCAAAATAACGGAGTTCGAGATGATGCAAACCCTTTTCAAGATTGAGTATCGCCCATCCGGAACTGGCAGAGTGCGAACCATCCAAGTTCAAGACTTCCCTCCCGTCAACGAACAGCACTGTCCCATCATCAGAAGTGATGTTGAACTGATGGATCCCTGTCTTTTCCACTTTAAGCCATGTGTCGAACACATAACCGAAATGATCCACTACCTGCTCTTCGTCGATCCCGATCTCGGATTTGATACCTTTGTCCGTCATAGTGCCCTTAACGATCATCTCGGTGGTTGTAAGGAAATCGCCCTTGTAGCGAGTGAAGGACACCCCATTCCCGGCAATCTCAGTTTCGATGGCAGGCATCAAGGAGGCCGCCTCGATTTCACGGGCAATCCCTTCATACTTCTCCAACATATCTTTCGACCAGACATATCCTCCTGCCCATGCTCCCTCAGCCATACGGTCGATACCTTCTCGCTCAACTACCCGTCTGATCAACTTGTCCGCACCGGTTTTCATTCCCTTGAGCGGCGTTATCTCCATCTCTAAGAAACATAGCGGCATCTCAGCAGTTTCGACCCTGTCAAATAAGACTGGGTCGGAAGACACTGCAGCCTTGGCCTCAGCGAAAATCTTTCTGCCTTCATCAATGAATTCTTCGGTGTACATTTCGTCTGATGAAATGATATAACAGTCGGCATGTATGCCATGTCTTAGGAGAATCTTTTCTTCGAAATCAAGATATTGACGTATATACTGACCAGCAGCACCATAGTAGCCATCTGTAAAGTCTAGAATGAGAGCATTGATGTCTGCATCCGGATTCCACATCAGCTTGGAAAGCAACCAGCTTCGCATTTCCCTCAGCTCGCAAGACACAGTCTGGTAGTCTCCTTCTTCCAGAATACCGATGGCATTATTGTCTCTAAAGTCTTGGATGTGAGGCTGAATGGTCTTCCAGTTGGCTACAGGAAGATTATATTGGGCGAAATCTGTAACATAATCCCAAATATAGAGATGAGGTGCAATGGATGACCAGTTCTGAAGGTCTTTAAGGAAAGATCGGTTCTGGTTGCATTCGTCGTAGCCATGAAGCATACAGCATTCAATGCTGCACAGTCTGACCACCACATTGTCGCGTGGTATGATATTCTTAGGTGCGTGACGGGTGTACTGATAAGCGAAAGTGCCGATGAACTTGTCAGGAAATTCTTCCTTGACGGCATCTGCCACCTGGTTGACAAACCAGAGCATCAGTCCGGACTGCCCGCCATACTCTTCTGCAAGAGCCTTGCATTCATCACATTCGCAGAAAAGCTGGTTGTCATTCTGCTCCATCGAGTAAATCAGGAAGTCAGGATTGTCACGCATAACCTGTTTTACCCTCTCGATGCATATTTCAAGAACTTCAGGGTTGGAAAGGCAGAGCTGTGAATAGCTGTCCAGGCGCTTGCCATCCCTGTAACTGAAGTACTCCGGATGGGAATGATAAAACTCTGCCGGAGAAATGAATGATCCCATCGCATGGACTCCCCAATAGCCCTCTGCGGTGCCTGGGATAGTCTCTCCTGGATTCTTGCCAGGTAGCTTGACAAAGTTGTTGCGAAGTCTTGCTGAAAAATCCGGATTCGTCCGGACGTCGAGCACACAATTATCGCGTATGATTATTCCTGGTTCCTCATGATTGAATAGCTTGCGGAATTTCCAAGAAGACTTTTTCGGAGCCACACTCACCTTGCTGGAATACCAACGGCAGCCAAGTTCATCCTCGAGGAAAGAATACACGCTGTAGAGTGTCCCCCTTTTGTTACCGCCCCAGAACAGGATGTCTCCCCCATGGTTTTCCCACGTGAACGAATCATCCCTGTCCCCAGGCCTCTCCGAATCCGGGACAAGTTCCTCAACTATAGGGTTGTAGCCAACCACAAGCCGTTTTCCTTTCACTCCTCCGGTTAGACCGGTTATCGGTAGTTCTGCTCCTGAGACCTCCTTGAGCCAGTATCGGAGTTCAGTGGCAGCATACTGCTCTGATTCAGGGGCGTCAGGGGCCACCACTATGGAATAATCTGATTTTCCATCCTTGAATAAGATGTGACTGCCACATGACGACATCAGTGCCACCGCGGCAGCAAGAAACAACTTGAATCCTTTGATTCTCATGTTATTAAAAGTAAAAGTTCACTCCTGTGCCAATAACGTGTTCAGCCGGAAGGCCATTGAAAGCATAGTAAAGGTAATAAGCTTCCAACTGCACCGACTTGGAAAGATCATAATCACATGCTACATAATGCCTTGTCTTCTTCCAAACATCTCCCCATGTAAAGACTTCCACAGCAAGATAAGGGCTGAAGCGGGTATCCGGGATGGAGTACTGGACTTTCAACCGGGATCGCAACACATCTCCCTGGGTTCCAAGGGAAGGTGTCCAGTCATGCATGTATCTTTCCCTGATGGATACGGTGAGCCCTCCTTGCTTGAGTGTCCCTATGACGTCAAAAACTGCCTTGTGAGTAGTGAAGGAAGGGTATCTCAAATAGTCATAGGCAAGATTTGCCTTGAGCCAGGGGAACAGTTTCAATCCAAAGGAAGTCCTGGTGTACCAGCATTCCATCCGGTTGAACTGGTAGTTGTCAAACTCGAAATAGAACTTCGCGAAAAACGGTCCGTCTCCAAACTCGTGGTTGACTTCGAAGAATTCCCAACCGCCGAACCTGTCATTCTCCTGAGCTTGAAGGGCTCCGGGGATTAAAAGAGACAGGGCTGCCACCAGTATCGTAATCTTGAATCTATTCATTGACCTTCAAAATGTTCAACATAACCGGGCCGACCAATCCGGCAGGCTGAAGAGGAGAATCTTTTCTGAAATAGGACCAGATGACGAATGCCTTACGATCCCTGGAAGGACGTGGTTCATCCTTCATGAACCAGTCAGGGAATGCTTTCATCGCCCTTCCCATCTCCACTCCACGGTCTTCACCCCATTCGAAGTCAGGCTCGTATTGTTCGTCCCCGATGAGCCTGTTAGCCCAATTGTTGGTAACGGCAACTTCAATGAGGTTGTCTCCGTCCCGAAGAAAATCCGTGATATCCGTCCTGTAAGGAGGATACCAAAGGACTGCTACCTTCTTCCCGTTAACCGACAGTTCAGCTATGTCATTCAGCTCTCCAAGATCGATTGACACCTGCTTCCCGGCAATCAGGTCATCCTTTCCAAGACTGATCGTCCTTGAATATGAGGCCGTCCCGGAAAAATACTTCAACCTCTCATCGTCGCATTGGCTGAAATCCTTGAGCATGAATGACTTAAGAGAGAACTGTTCATCCATCTTCGGGTCGAATTCCACATCCCAGGTGTCTCCGACGGGCCTTGACTCCAGCAAAGTGGTTTCGAACACAGGAACCTTCCTGTAATCTGACCTCCCATGATTAAGGACCACGAAAACCGACTTGCCGGGATCAAGGGAAACACGGATAGAATCCGCCTTCTCCGGTCCAGGAGCCAATGAGATATTCCCTGAGTAAGGATCCCATTGTTCCGGTTTGCAGTCAGGATCCCATGCTGCCAGGGTTACCGAAAACGGTTCATCTCCCTGATTCACTGCAAAATATATTTCCGCATCATCAGTCTTGCGATGGATCCAATAATCTGTCCTGTCCTCAAGGACACCTTGCCTCAGCATCATCTGGCAGCGTGTCAGATAGGTAAAGAAAGCCTTTCCTGGTTCAAACCAGGTCTGATTGCGACCGAAATGGGTACCCCACCATCCCATCCCCATACCGGGCTGGTACCTGTCATCGAAAGGCTGGTGTACCCAATGATGAAGGAACAATAGGTTGGCTCCAGAAACAAAGGCTCCGTCAGCTGATTTTTTTAGGAACTCTGGATCCTCGGTGTAATGGCTGTTGGTGGGCCATCCGGTGAACGCCTCGGCTCCAACTATGGTCCTCCCCTCCTTCTTCGCCATGTCCACGACGGTGGCGGAAATCCTGCCATCGCTGTGGGTCCAGTATTCGCTCATAGGAAGATCTGGAACGGAAGCGGCCTCGAAGGGATCGAACTGTCCCCAATACGGCTCCCAGTACATTTCCAGCCCCACTTCGTGAATCTTATCGAGTCCTGTACGGAAGCCATTGTCTATGAACATCTTGCTGATAGTGGATTTCATATCCTCATCGAAAGGACCATTCAGAGGATTATCCGGGTCCGCATCTTTAATTGCAATCCTCGGCAAAGGATCATAACCATGGGCGGAGGAGAATTCCTCCCTGAAACCGTCCGTCCAGTCCTGGTCACCTGCCTCATAGCTATCCACGAGAACATGGGTGAAGGACTTCCCGAAATATTTTCCTACATGTTCCTTCAGGGGTCCCAGGACATTGTCCCAGTGAAAGGCGGTAATATCAGCATTCATCTTGTCCGCCTCGAAGCATTTCCCTATCAGTTCTTCGGGAACCGGATGAGGGAAGGCCATAGTGCAGGCATGTCCGATCCTGTAGATTTTCCAGTTTCCTGAAGGTGCATCCCACTCCAGTTTTCCGAATCCGTCCATAATCCCAGTCAGATCCAAGACATCGCCAGTGGACAGCCCCTTCTTGACCGGGACTGCCATCACTGCTAAATCATGGAATTTCGATGCCTTGGCCACGAATCCGCTGTAGAACGAGAAGGAAGGAAGTTCCGGGACCGGCAGGTTGACTTTGACTTTTCTCCCCCCACGAACATCCGTACTGCTGAAGACGACCTTCTGCATTCCCTTGTCTTCATCGATCCACGGTCCTCCGGTAGTGCTGTAGCCGGGACTGTTGTGAAGGCCGATCTTCAGACCGAGTTCATCTGCAACCTCGGCAGCATATTCAATGGCCTCCCAGTATTTCGGGCTGCGGTAGGTCTGGTCCGGCCATGGATTGTTCCCGATTGCGGCCTCTGATTCCTGAACGGCAGAGGTGAGATTGAATATGGTAGCCCCCGCGATGCCGGACTCTTTCATCGCCTCCAGATCCTTTCGGATGCCCTCCTTTGAGAAATTGCTTCCCATCCAGTGCCACCAGACATATGGCCCATACTCTATAGGTGGCTGGGAGAACATCCCAGCCAGGTCTGACGTAGTGGTAATGTCTCCTTCCCTTGAGCAGGAAAGAACACTAAGGACCAAGAATAATACAACGGAATACTTTCTCATGGTAATTATAAACTCAGTCAGTCTTCAGCCTTATGTCGGAAGAAGATGCCCCTACCATAATCTCCGGAAGCCCTTCCGGAATGATGAATCTCTTTTGCGTTTCACTCCAGTAGCGAAGGTCTTCACGACGGAGGGGAACAGTCACTGACTTGCTCTGTCCTCTCTTCAGATGGACCCTCTTGAATCCGCGGAGTTCCTTTATCGGAGCCGTGCCTTCATATTCAGGAAGACGGGTATAGACCTGAACCACCTCATCACCATCGTATTTGCCGACGTTCCTAAGGGTGAAGGTTACTTCCACGGTCTTTCCCTTATCCTCGACCTTCAGGTCTGAGTAACGGAAGGAAGTGTAACTGAGACCATATCCGAATGGATAGAGGACATCGCCTTCGAAATATTTGTATGTCCTCTTCGTTATGTCATAATCATCGAAAGGAGGCAGGTCCTCGATACTGTTGTAATATGTAACAGGCACCCTTCCGGCAGGATTATACTTGCCGAAAAGAACCTCGGCAACCGCTGTTCCACCCTGTTCTCCAGGATACCATGCGTTGACTATGGCGGGGATGTTCTTGTCTTCCCAGAGGATTGACAGGGGGCTGCCGGCCACAAGGACCAGAACAATATTCTTGTTGACATGATAGAGTTCCTGCAGGAATTCCTGCTGGTCGGCAGGAAGTGTGATATAATCACGGTCCTTGCCTTCCCTTTCAATGGTCTTGTTGATACCCATCACGGCGATGACCACATCACTCTTGCGTGCCATTTCACCTGCATCGCCATAAAGCGCAAGGCGACCGGCCTTTTCAGTCACAGGAGGCTTCCAACTCAATTTGGCAACGGCGTAATCCCTGTTGTTCCAATACTCGGATACAATCTTGTAGTTCCTCCCTGCCTCTAGACGGATTGTTGCTTTGTCAGAACGGACCGAATGACCACGCCAGGCGTCGATGAGCAGGTTGTCATCAAGCCACAGACGACAACCATCATCTGAAGTGAGACTCAATTCATACTCTCCGGTAACTTCCGGTCTGAGAGTCCCGGACCAGCGGATCCTCAGGGGTGACTCCGGAAGGAAGGGGTCGGGGGCCTGATTGTTAGGTTCGAAATTGATCCACTCGTCCCTACGGACCTTCGGTTCTCCTTTCAACTGAGTACCACTGAAATACTCGGCTTTCAACCCACCCGGGAAAAATACGGGAGAGATAATCTCCATTCCGTCTACAGCCGATTTCCACGGTGCATAGTTCACCCTGACATCCTTCCCTGCAATAGCCTTGATTCCTTCCAGTATCGACACTGGAGCGGAAGCGGGAACCCCACTGTAATCGCCGAACTCACACGAACCCGCATTGATGCCCACCACTGCGACAGAACGAACCTTTCCCTTCCTTAGAGGAAGGATCCCCCTCTGATTCTTCATGAGGACAATCGCTTCCCTGGCCATCTGGAGCGCCAGATCCGTATGTTCCTTGGATCCTATCACATCCGGAGAAATCTTTGTATAGGGGTTGTTTTCACCGGAGTCGAAGAGACCGAGACGCATCCTGGCCGTAAGCACCCTTCCGGCAGCCCTGTCGATATCTTCTTCCTTTACCATCCCCAACTCAAAAGCCTTCCTCAACGGCTCGATGTAATAGTTATCTCCGCACTCGAGATCCAATCCGGACAGGAGACAAAGGGCTGCTGCTGTCTCACGTTGTTTTACATAGTGATGGTCTTCTACCAGAGTGGAAGGCCCCCCGCAATCGGACACTACGTATCCTTTGAAACCCCAGTCATCCCTCAGCACCTTAGTAAGGAGCCAGGGGTTAGCGGATGAAGGGATGCCGTTGATAGCATTGTAGGATGCCATTATTGACGCTGCTCCTCCCCTCTTGACCAATGCCTCATAAGCCGGAAGGTAATACTCCCTGAGCTGCTTTTCAGAAATCCTGGCATCACATTCGAACCGGTTGTGTTCCTCATTGTTGGCTGCAAAATGTTTTGGAGTTGAAACCACTTTCAGGTACTTCGGATCGTCACCTTGAAGTCCCCTGACAAAGGCGGTTCCCATTTCTCCTGCCAGGAAAGGATCTTCACCGTATGTTTCCGGAGTACGTCCCCACCTGGGATCTCTAGCCATATTCACGGTCGGTGACCAGAACGTCAGAAGGTCGCTGAACTGGTTGGTCTGGAGCCTACCCTGGTCCAGTTCGTTCCACCTGGCCCTTGCCTCGTCGGAAATGGCGGTGGACACTTTCAGCATCAGGTCAGGATCCCAGGAAGCAGCCAGTCCTATGGCCTGGGGGAAAACAGTGAATCTTCCCGGCCGGACCACTCCATGAAGGGCCTCGTTGCCATGGTAATACTTCTCTATGCCCAGCCGTTCGTTAGCCGGAGAAGTAGCCCTCAGCAGATCGATCTTCTCATCGACAGTCATTCGGCTGAGAAGGTCCTTAACCCTTTCTTCGACAGGAGCTTTTTCGTTCTTGTACAAAGGTTCCTGTGCCTTGACGGCGATCGTCAAGGAAAGAAGCGTGTAAACGCAAAGAACGATCTTGATTCTTCTCATATTCTATTTTTTATCGTATTTCAGATAACAAGCCCGTATTTCCTTTTATTTTACTTCCTCTGCCCATTCCTTAAGCAGTTTTATCGCTTTGCACAATACTCCTGCCGATCCTTTGAAAGCAGCCGAACCTCTTGGCACACATCCTGGACCGTACCATTCATAGAAATCATCGTTGACGATGACCCGGTCAAGCATCGGACGAATCTCTTGGTATGCCTCAGCCACGAAGCCATTCAGGATGAGTTGCTGGATCATCCTTCCGCCGAACCAAGTCCAGTCACCTCCGTTCTGATAATTAAACGGATCTTTCATCCCTCCAGGGAAGAATCCCGGAGGATATGTCGGATAGACCGTAAGACCGATGGAAGGCATCCCGGATGCCTTGACATTGGCCATCATATCATAGTTGGCCTTTCGGATCTCTTCCTTGGACAGAAGGCCGGCTTCTATGGCGATGGCCGTACCTCCATGGTAATAGATCAGGCTTTCATCAAAATCCAGGTCGGAAGGCTTACCGTCAGGATAAAGGTGAGGAACAAAACGGCCCTCTTCAGCATTCCAAAGAAACTTGCGGATATTCTTCTCAAAACCATTCCGCAAGGACTCCCATAATTCCTGTCCCTCCGGGTCAAGGAAGGTCATGTCCCTCAATGCGATGACCATCATCGCATTGTCATAGATATCCACCGTTACGGTCGATCCAGGTCCGATGTCCACGCAGTTCACTGGATCGTTCTCTACATCTCCCCAATCAGATGTAAGTGCTCCGGTCAAGAGCTTGCTGCCTGGATCGAGTTTCTCCCTCATTAGATAGTCCATGGCATCTTTCAAGCGCTCAAGAACCGTCTTTCCTGCAAGAACGGCAGAGAGGAAGTCCCGGTCTCCGGTCCTTTCTACATATTTCCGTACTGCCTGGACAAGGGATGTCTCCTGGTCCGTTTCCACAGTGTTCTTGAACCCTATGAATCCTGGAGCCGATGGTGAAATATAGGTATGGTCATCGTCCCACTCGAATTCATCCACAGGAACATAACCATCCAGAATCTCGCCATTGCCCTGTTGCATCAGGAAGAAGTTCGAGAGAGCATTCCTGACATCCTCCGGCTCCACCACATCAAGGACGGCCTCAATGAAGGTATTGAAGTCGCGAATCCAAGTCTGGTTGTATCCGCTTCCGGCATTGTATCCATTCGACAGCAAGGCATGTCCCATACTGTCAACAACATCCAATGTACGGTCACATAGAATGGCAGATGCCAGTTCCTTGTCAACGTTATTCCATGTCTTCCTTTCTTTCGGGCCCGAACAGGAAAGGATCACTGCCACCATGATGGCCGCTGAAACGAAATGTTTCATATCTTTCCTCCGTTTACATACACCCTATCTCCAATGGTCTTTTCTTCCGCATTGCGGCCTAGCCATACCTCGAACCATCCATCCTCCACACGCTGAACCATGTCTTTATCCCACATCGAGAACCTCCTGTAAGGTATCTCCAGTTCCACGACTTTGCTTTCTCCGGGCTTCAAGGTTACTCTCCGGAAGGCAGCCAGTTCTTTCATGGGACGGGCAACTGACGCAAGTTCATCATGGATATAAATCTGTACGACTTCGTCCCCTTCCACCTCTCCTGTATTGGTCACTTTGACGGATACCTTCAATGGTTGATCCTTACCTAGGGTCTCTGCCACGGTGAAATCGCTGTAATCGAAAGAGGTGTAACTGAGACCGTAGCCGAAAGGCCAGAGAGGCTTCCCGTCATTCTCAACATAGCCGTAGCCGCGTCCGCTGGGCTTGATTGAATAATACATCGGATTCTGGCCTATTGTCTTCGCCCAACTGAAAGGAAGCCTGCCACCTGGATTGACCTTTCCGGAAATAACATCCGCTATCGCCCTACCTCCCTGTTCACCTGGATACCAGGCGTCAAGAACTGCTGCCGTCCCGTCCAACCAATCCATGACGTCAATTACAGCCCCGTTCTGGAGTACGACTACCACCGGTTTGCCCGTAGCTATAAGGTCTCGAATCATCTTTTCCTGATCAATCCTGACTATTGATTCCTGCTGGTCTGCGATTATCACTGCGTTTGTCTGAGTCCTCTCACGAATGACATTTGCTGAGGGAAGGTTGAAACTGCTGCGATCACGACCCTCTTCCTCCGTTATAGCCGGGAAGAACACCAACACATCGCAGGTTCTGGCAAGAGGGTTGACATCCTGGCCGTTCTTGTTCAGGATTACCTCTGCAGTGCCGTCATACACGTCTTTCAAACCTTGCAACGGGGTGACTCCGTCTCCTTTCCATCCGCCCCTTGCTCCGCTGTAATCGCCCAGGCTGAGGAAATCAGCTGCAGGGCCGTATAGTCCTATCCTTTTGACACTTCCGGGTTTGATGGGTAGGATGCCGTCATTCTTCAGCAAAGTCATGGACTTGCATGCGGCTTTGTACGCAAGTTCCCTGTGCTCCTGGCTACGGACGACGGTTGCAGCCTTGTCGGGATCGACAAAGGGTTCGTCGAACAATCCAAGTCCGAACTTGATCCCAAGGACCCTCCTGACACTCTCGTCAATGGTCTTCTCGCTGATCTTGCCTGCCCTGACAAGGTCAAGAAGGTTCTTTGAAGTGGTGTGAAGCTGGAGGTCCAGACCGTTTTCCATACATAAGGCAAGGGCATCTTCATCTGACTCCGCCATCCCATGACTTCTGTGAACGATGTCCACAGCATCATAGTCGGAGACTACTATACCATCGAAACCCCATTCTTTTTTGAGGATATCTTTGAGCAGGATACTGTTGCAGCTGGAAGGGATTCCGTCCACCGAATTGTAGGATGACATTATTCCCCTGGCTCCCCCCTCCTGCACACAGGCACGGAAAGGTTCCAGATAGACTTCCCTCAGGACCCTCCATGAGGTAGGTGACGCGAAGGAATCATGGCCGCCTTCTCCATAGTTGTCCACGTAATGCTTCGGAGTCGCTACAACACCGCCTTCTTCAAGGGCCTTCACGTAAGCCACTCCCATCAGTGAATTCATCAGGACATCCTCACCGTAGCTTTCCTGAGCCCTGCCCCAACGCTGGTCGCGGGTGATATTGATGACAGGAGCATAAACCTGACGCACGCCTACCGCCCTCAACTCTTCTGCAACTACTTTACCGACCTGATAGTACAACTCGTCGTCAAAGGTGGCCGCCATGGCAATGCTCTGCGGGAAGCAAGTTGCATTCCCCCACTGCGCACCATGCAATGCCTCGCCATGCTGGAGTACCGGAATACCCCATCTGCTGGCCTCTATAGAGATTTTTGTATCCTCATTGATCTTCTCAGCTACGGACTTTGGATCATTGGGAAGATTCTGGTCCGGAAGGAAATGCCCGATGTTGCGGATATGTCCCTTTGCATAGTCCCTGCTGCTCCACGAAGGAAGTGAAAGAAGCTGGGCGCTGACCTGGTTCACCTTTTCTTCCAAAGACATGCGGCCCAGCAGGTCCTTTACGCGCTTTTCCACCGGCTGGTTCTTGTCCCGATACTTGAAATCGCCCTTCTCGAGCACCGGACCGTTTGCCAGATCAAGGCTGTGGATGCCGGGACCGAGATCCTTGTGGAAATGCGCCCAAGGGACATTTACTTCGGCAGAAGAGCCTTCAGGAACCTCTACATCCAAGATGACCTTATCCCCTGTTCTCTTGAAAGAAACTGAAACCTTGCCTTTAACCGTCGGGAAGGAAATGCTGCAATCATTGAATATGTGTTCATCAGGACTCACGGAGAAACGCTTCCATCCAGCCTCTGTCGGGTAGACCCCGAACATCTTGGTAGGGAAGACAGCCAATGGACCACCGCTCCATGCATGGTTCACGGAACCGCAATCCCAGTCCCCGTCAATACCGACATTCCAATTCTCGAACAAAGTGTCGAAATCCGGATGGTTGACCATGAAATCGTAGCGTTTGCGTTCGCGCTCCAAAGCATAGTCCCCATGACCGATACAGAAGAGGGCCTCCATCACGTATTTCTCCATATATGGACTGGCATGCTCCTCTTTCTTGAGCGTCTCGAAGATCGCCTCATACTTGTCCTGTCCGGCTATTCCGGCCACGACGGCAAGGGCCTGGACCCTGTCGTCCGTCTCACCCTTGTAATCAGGATGACGGTAGCAGGTGCCGGTCCACGCCACCCGGTTTATGGCATCCTTGATCTGATTCATCTGCTCCCAATAGGAACCGCCCTCATTTGGATTCCCGAGAACATCTGCCATGTCCGAAATAGACTGCAGGGCCAGACAATACCACATTGACTGCAGAAGCCTCATGTCCCTGTTGTCACCCCAATCGCCCCAGTTCCAGTCGCCGTCATGCCATTCGAGAAGTCCATCCTTGCCGACGTGATAAGTGGCAAGATACTTCTTGACAGCAGGGTAAACATATTCAATCGTGGCTTTATCCCCCGTGTTCATGTAGTAAGTCCAGAAGCCGTAGCGGCCGACAGCGGCAAGCATCTGGCAAGGCAATTCAACCCCGTAGTTGCCCGGAATCGGCGAGAACAGGATATCATCAGGGCGCTGCCAATCACATAGCTCGCGGATTCCTTTTCGGACAAGGGCATGAAGCGACGGAGAATAGGTGTAGAAGCACTCTCCAAGAATGGTCACTATGTCCCCCCACCACTGTCCTCTCTCACGCTCAGGGCAGTCGAAGAAATTATCGCGGGCATTGACGTAGATGGTTCGCAAACCCTTCTCCCAGAATTTGTTATAAAAAGGATCGTCGCAAGTGAACACTCCTTCAGGAGTGGTATCGTAACCGGTCTCGCGGTATTTAATTCCCGTAACTTTCGCGCCATGCTGTACGGTAAGGATAATCTTCATTCCGTTGAGCCAGCCGAGGGACTCATATTCCTGCGTACCTGCCTTGGTGATGTATTCAGCCCTCAGACACTGCTCCCCGACCTTTGCGTGGTCAGTTTCGATGAGGATCCTTCGGCCACCCTTGTCTGACTCCACGGTGATGATCGGAGTCATTTGCATGTTGTACGGCAGGCGCGCCACCACTGTGTCACATTCCTCTCCAGGATGTGTTTCGAAAGTGGCTTCCTTGATTCCGAAGTCTTTCCAGAAAGGAATAGGACGCCTGTGGAGGGTGCCGAGAGTGCTTTCGATAGTCAAGGCAGGTGTAAAACCATCAAGGTCCCCGGTATGCCAATCCCCTATGTCTTCACGGGCATCGAATGATATGCTTGTCTCGGAAAGTCTGTAATTAGGTTCCGGGCAATTTGCCTTTCCATAGGCAGGAAGGGTGCGGCAAAGCCAGCTTCCATCGCTCACCACTCCGATGTCAGGGCAATCGAACCACATCTGGGCCCTTCCGCTTCCCAAGTGAGAGAAGCCGTCCTTGCCGAAATACCAGAGTAACAGGGCTATCTTGTTTTCTCCCTTCTTCAAATAAGGAGCAAGTTCGACAACATCGAAATAACTGCCGTGCGGATTGGGTCCCCTTTTAAGCTGTCCTTCAAAGACAACCATCTCCCCATTGACCCATAGCCAATACTTGCTGTCCACGGCTATCCTGGCTGGGACAGAAGCTGGAATCTCATCCAGGGATACGTCCTTGCGGAAGGCTATCCATTGATTGGGTAAATCCGTCTCCTCATCCCATGATGTAATAGTAGTACCCTGCTCGACAGTCTCTTCGACAGGGATGAAGACTGCAGATTTTCCCTCTTCCTTTACCGGTTTTGAGCATGCTGCGGCAAAGAGTACAAGAAAGGAAAGAATTAGGAAAGAGTGTTTATTCATTACCTAGAACTTATTAATTACTAGTGGTTTACCTGCCTTGAAAGAGACCTTTTTACGCTTATTACCGTACCTGACCGTATATTTCCCGGAAAAGTCCGGCACAATGGTCGCCGATTGTAGCTCTCCATTCTTCCAGGTTATGTCTACGGTATAACCACCCCTCGCACGGAGACCTCTGACCTCACCGTCATTCCATGATGAAGGGAGGGCAGGAAGAAGATGGATCTCGCCGTTATGGGACTGGAGAAGCATTTCAGCTATCCCAGCTGTTCCTCCGAAATTACCATCTATCTGGAAAGG
>JAGCWD010000026.1 GCA_017962025.1 Bacteroidales bacterium | reverse complement strand
GGTCTGTCTTTGATCCCGGGCAAGTCCCCCGAAGTAAAGGAGAAGAACCGCTAGACCATGGCCAAAGCCGAGGCCATGAGGCTCGAAAAGGAGAATGATCTTCTTTCCGATGCCCCAGTCAGGGATAACAATGGCGCCAAGACGCCGTTCCTCGCCTACTACAGGACCATGATGGAGGACAGGAAGCAGAGTGACGGCAACTACGGAAACTGGAAGAGTTGCTATAAGTACCTTCAGGTCTATTGCACCGAGAGCACGACATTCGGTGAAATAACGCCCCGTTGGGTTCAAGGATTCAAGAGCTATCTCGAGACGGTTGAGAAGGACACGACGAAAATGAACCGGAGACCACATGAGGGTTTCAACGGGCTTTCCCAGAACTCGAAGTGTTCATACTTTAACAAGCTCCGCGCTTGCCTGAACCAGGCGTACAAGGAAGGCATCATCGCCTCGAATCCTGCCGATCCAGTCAAGGGATTCAAGGCCGACGAGGCGGAGCGCCAGTATCTTACTATTGATGAGGTCAAGAAGATGGCCGACACCTACTGCAAGTACCCTCATCTGAAGAGAGCGTTCCTCTTCGGTTGCTTCACAGGACTCAGGAAAAGCGACATTGAGAAGCTAACCTGGGGCGAAGTCCAGCGGTTTGGAGATTACACGAGGCTTGTATTCAAGCAGAAGAAGACCGGTGGCCAGGAATACCTCGACATTCCCAAGGTCGCCGAGCCGTATCTCGGAAAACAAGGGGACAATACATCCGAGGATCTCGTCTTCCCCCTGTTCAAGTATTCCTCTGAGACCTCTCTCGAACTCCGGAGGTGGGCCTTGGCGGCTGGAATAACGAAGGACTTCACCTTCCACTGCAGCCGTCACACTTTCGCCGTGATGCTTCTGAACTCCGGAACGGATATCTATACTGTTTCCAAACTGCTTGGCCACAGGGAGATAGCCACAACCCAGATCTATGCGCACCTGGTAGATTCCAGGAAACAGGAGGCGGTCGATAAGATATCCGACATATTCAATGACCTGTAATCAATAAGAACCGCCGCGTATGGAACTCACAAGACAGGATGCCGCATTTGGTATCGCAGTCATCAACAGGACCTCAAAACTCCTTGCTTCCGCCGTGAGGCTCGGAAAGGAAGGTGTCATCCGCGAGGCCCTGGATGAGGAGATCAGCTATTCCCAGCTGGCGAACTCCATTATCGCCTATGTCGAGGAGGATCCTGATCCCCTACTCTTCGAACAGCTGATGATGCTGGCCAATACCGAGCCCATAAGAGATTATCTGTCCGTTCATCGCACCGGCTTGCTGGCTGCGAGGATACGTGAGGTGGCGGATGCTACGGATAAGTTGGTCGCTTTCGGCAATGAGATGTTCCGCAAAGGTTCGGGAGAATATGGCAATCTGGTCCCGTTCTTCGCCAACCCCCAGGCAAAGGAACTTTTTGATCGTGCAGTGAATGCCGGGTTGCTGAAGAAGGACTACCAGCCGGCCCCGGGTGTTGCCAGATTCCAGCTGAAACTGATTGCGATCGCGATCCACACCATACTGGATTACAGCTACCGTGACAAGTGGTGCCACTTTGCGGAGCAGTGGGGCGACGATGTGCATCGGGCTATGATTCCCTTTACGAAGGGCGTACCCATCAACCAGATCGTCCGGCTCTACCCGGAAGTCGCTCTTTGGGATAAGGTCATTCCGGAAAACGAAGGGAAGTTTTTCAAGACGGATTTCAGCGAGGCACAGGCAAAGTTTCTCTTCACCGGCTTGATGCGTAAAGGGTATTTCGGGCACCACACTTCGTTTGATAGCTTCCTTTCCATCCTCGGGATGGGACAGGCGGCCTTCACTCCGCTCAACTGGATTGACCGGGGATACAATTCACTGATCTACTTCATAAAGGAGGCATTCGGTGAAATGAATCCCGACTACCTCCTTAGGATCTGCGACTGTTTCACATGCAACGGCAAGCAGATAACGCACAGCTCCCTCAAGACGAGGAGCAGCTACGTCTACCGGAACAAGGACAAGTGGGATTTTGTTCCGGTGATTGACAACATCATTGCTAAGGCCAGGAAAAAATAAAAAGAGTATATCGTACTACGGCACTGCTTTAGGTTATCCAAAGGAAGTGCCAATTAACCAATAAATTATAAAATTAGAAATGGAAAACAATCAATTTTTCATCTCTCTTTTTATGTAGTACAAATTCTCATATCAAAAGAGACGCCTGCGTTGGCGATGAGGGACTGTTCCTTCTATGGAAGGATGCCCTGACAATGTACAGAACGGCCGTCGTTGAGAACGGGTTCTCCTACGAACGGTTCCGTGAAGACTTCATCCACTCCCACACCTTCCACGATTCAGCCGATGCCGACAGCCGGAACGACCACCTGGTCAATCTGGGGCGCATCGGCTCTCTTCTTTCAACCCGCCAGGATCTCATCCAGAAATACTTCAATTCCGCTCTGAGCCAGGATGAATTCCGCTCATGCATGAAGGAATTCATGATAGAGAGCCCGAGGATGAGGGCACGGCTTCTCAATCTCGAGTGTTATCTCTCTGATGAGAGTCTCCGGATCCTCACGGAGGCGGCGAACGACATTCCTTTGTTCAAACGGGACGTTACCCCATCGGATATGGATTGTCTTTTCAACAAATGCAGCCCGGCTACCGGAGGGCCATTGGTCGCGAACAGCAATGAGGTTCTTTCCTATTTCTTCAGCCGGCTGAACTACAAAGGCATCATCTCCAATAAATACCAGACCATCCTTGCGGATCACGGGCTTGTGGTGAGGTCAACCGGTTCCAGGCCGCTTACCCAGACCGACATTTCCTCAGCCCTCCGTCACTTCGAGATTTCCGAAAACCCGGTCCGTTCCAGGGTTGAGAAGTGGGTGCTCCTTATCAAGTCATCGACATTGCGTCCTGAAGAAGCCACAACTTGACAGTGGACTTGACAGAGCGCTCGCTGTCAACCGTAAATATTTAACAATCAAGTAGTACGATATACTTTTGCCCTCCGAAAGCATAAGCCTCCGGAGGGCTTTCTTATCGTTACACTTATAATGAAATGTTTATGGAATTCAATGTAAAAGAGATTCTGAGACTCATCGAAAGGGCCAGTGTCATTCCGGACATTCTGCGTCAAAAGGAAGAGGTCGAGAATCTGATAGTGAAGTTCGAGGACATCGAAATGTACCTTGAGCGCTTCCATTCCCTTGACGAACTGATCTCCCACATGAGGGAACTGGAAGACAGCATCTATCTTTTCAAGACCTACTTCACTACGGATGAAGCTGCCAAATACCTTTCTATCAGTAAGTACACGCTCCGTGAGGCAGTCAAGAGTAAGGCATT
>JAGCWD010000025.1 GCA_017962025.1 Bacteroidales bacterium | reverse complement strand
CGAATACGGCTGCCACCTTGTCCACTGTCTGCTGGATACGTGCCTTGCTGCCCTGTGCATCGCGAACCATCCGGATGATGGAGGAGAGCATAGTGTCCTTGCCGACTTTCTCTGCCCTCATCACGAACGTCCCTCTCTGGTTCATTGTCCCGGTATATATCTTCTCTCCTTCTTTCTTCAGGACGGCGACAGGTTCTCCCGTGAGCATGCTCTCGTCCACCCACGATTCTCCACTCACAACCTCACCGTCCGCGGGAATCCTTTCCCCGGGATTCACTGAATATGTGTCACCGGGCAGCAGCTTCACGGTTTTGGGCTGAAGCCCGGCCAGTTCCCTGATGGCAGAACCAGTGCTGTGCTTCGCCTTTTCCTCCAGCACGCGGCCTATCAGGATGAAGGCCACAATCATAGTGGATGACTCGAAGTAGAGATGCGGCTGAAGCCCGCGGCTTGTCCAGACGGAAGGGAAGAGTAGGTTGAATATGCTGAAAAGATAGGAGATAAGGATTGACAGTGCTACCAGAGTATCCATGCTTGCCGTCCCATGCAGGGCCTGTTTCCAGGCTGTAAAAATGAATCTTCTTCCGCACCAGAAAACTACAGGAGTCGCAAAGGCCCATAGTACGAACCCTTTCCCCGGGAAGCTGCCAAATCCCATTCCCAGTAGAATTACCAGGAATGCAAGTATTACAGCAAGCCTCATGTCCCTTATCAGGGATCTCAGATGGTCCTCCTGCAACCGTTCCGCTTCCGAGTCAGCTTCGTCGTCTGAATCGTCACCCTCTACAACAATAAGGTCGTAGCCGGCATCCTGTACTGCTTTCTTGATGTCTGCGGAAGTGATGGCTTTTGGATCGAAATCGACCTGTGCCGTGTTGGATGCCAGGGATACATTGCAATCCTGCACTCCCTGGAGATTCTTTATGGTACCCTGTACCCTTGCCACACCAGCGGCACATCCCATTCCCTGGACGGGGAAATTACGTCTTATTGTCTTTGACATGATTATCTTTTTTACATAAGCCATTCCGTCATGTCCTTGCCGGCGGCAAGGCCTTCGCGGATCTGTGTAGAAGATATATCGACTATCGGTGCGTCGAGAAGCCTTATCTTATAGTTGCCGTTTTCTTCGAGAAGGCCGTTCCGTATCGCTTCCAGGTCGTAGCCTTTCCTGGGATAGACCGCGACACCATATTCAAGGAGTATCCTTTCAAAACACCTCCAACGGCGGATTCCGTTCAGGTTGTCGGCCCCCATGATGAGTGTAAATCCGTTGTCAGGCTCCCTTTGCTTTAGGGTGTCAAGTGTCTTTATGGTGTATTGGGGAGGGGGGAGATTCAATTCGATGTCATCCACCCACACATGGAGTTTCGGATACCTCCTGACAGCTTCTACCGCAGCTTCGAACCTGTCTCTTGCGGACTCGGCCTTGATGGTCTCCTTCAGCGGATTCTTCGGCGATACCACGAGGTACACCCAATCGACTTCCTTGTCCCTGGAAAGATAGTCCATTATGGCAAGGTGTCCGATGTGAAGTGGATAGAAGGATCCTGAATAGACCGCTATGTTCATCAAATGAAGGTGGAGTAATTGAGCCTTCCGTCATCCAGGAAGTCCTCGACGACTTTTTCGGATTCGGCGTAGGCAGTGTTGAGGTCGTCGTTGACAAGGACATAATCGAACTGGGGTTCGTATGTCATTTCTACCTCAGCCTTTGCGACCCTTTCCTCTATCGCTTCAGGACTGTCGGTTCCACGCTTGATAAGCCTTTCACGGAGTACTTCGACAGAAGGAGCCTTTATGAAGACTGACAAAGCGGCGTCGCCGAAATATTTCTTGAGGCTGACCCCACCCTTGACATCCACGTCAAAGATAATCACGTGCCCGGCAGCCCAGATCCTCTCGCATTCTGACTTGAGGGTGCCGTAGAAACGGCCCTCGTAAACCTCTTCGTATTCCACGAACCTGTCTTCGGCAATGTATCTCCTGAATTCATCGGCAGTGAGGAAATAGTACTCCCGGCCGTCCTGTTCTTCTCCCCTTGGTGGTCTGGAGGTGGCAGAGACGGAAAACTCCATTGACTTAGGATTGAGGGAGAGGATATGGTTAACTATGGTGCTTTTCCCTGATCCTGAGGGAGCGGAAAAAATCAATACTTTGTTTCCCATGTCGTTTTACTGCTTATAATTACACAAAAATAACTATTTTTGCGTTAATCAGTCAACGGTTCTTTCAAATCTCTTAAGTTTTGGCCAGGAAGAAGAAGCAGATGCCGGCGGTCGAACCGGACATTTTCCAAAAGAGCAGGGAGGCGCTCCGGCGTCGCCACAGACAGGTTATCTACCTCAATGACAGCGAAATGGCCGCAGTCAAGGAATACTGCGACCGTTTCGGAATAAAGGCCCGTTCGGCCATATTCAGGGAAGCCACTATGGAGACTATCCTCTCCCAGCTTTCCGACAGCCATCCGACGCTATTCTAGCGGCGTTCGGCAAGCCCGATATAGTACAGCAGCGTTGCCAGGGATCCAATGGCGGCGATAATGTAGGTGTAAGCAGCCCATTTGAGCGCATCTACAGCCATCGGTCGTGTCTCGTAGTTGGTAATGCCGGCACTTTCAAGCCATCTAACAGCCCTCTGGCTGGCGTTGATTTCGACCGGAAGGGTGACGAAACTGAACAGTGTAGAGAATGCGAACATTGCGATTCCAAGCCACAGGAGGGTAGGGGTGATTTGGATCAGAAGGATTCCCAGAAGCAAGACCCATTGGACGAGGTTGTTTGAGAAACTGACCATTGGAACCAGAGCAGTACGCAGTTTCAAAGGGCCATAACCGGTGGCATGCTGAATCACATGACCGCATTCATGAGCAGCGACGGCAGCTGCTGCCACGCTCCTTTGATCATAGACCGATTCGCTGAGATTGACTGTCTTGGTCTGGGGATTATAGTGATCGGTCAACTGCCCCCTCACACACGTTACTTGAACATCCGTTATTCCGTTGTCCCTAAGCATCTTGCGGGCCACTTCAGCCCCTGTGAGGCCGGTTGTAGTGGGGACCCTGGAGTATTTTGTGAACCTGCTTTTTAGCATGGCCTGGACGACAGCGCTCAGGATCATAACAACGATCATCAAGAGCCAGATTGTTGCTGTGTTCATATCTATCAGTTTATTTGTTTGTCAAACCATGGCAAATGGCGGACCATTTACCAAATGTAGTCATTTTAGTGCTGACTTTGTCAGAAAAACAGTAAATTTGTCATAATATATCCTTAAGAAAGGATGGCAAACGGCGTCACAGATTTCTCAAGGCTGGAACTCAACCTTCCCAACTGCCTTGACAACTACAGGTACTTCAGGTCGAAACTCGAGCGTTCGACCAAGTTGCTTGTTTTGGTCAAGGCCAATGCCTATGGCCATGGAGCTGTTGAGTTTGCCTTGATGATGCAGACCGCAGGTGCGGACTATCTTGCCGTCGCCCTACCTGTCGAGGGAATGGAACTGCGCCAGTCCGGTATAGGCCTTCCTATCCTCGTCCTTACTGCCGGAACGGATTTCTTTGACGAGATCATTGACAATCATCTCGAGCCTGGAATCCCTAATCTCTTTACCCTGAAGGCTCTGGTGTCCACCTTGAAAGACCGTGGCCTGAAGGACTTCCCGATCCACATAAAGCTCGATACGGGGATGCACCGCCTGGGCTTCATGACAAGCGAGATACCTGAGCTTCTAGAATACCTCGGCCAGAATCCTGAAGTCAAGGTGAAGTCAGTATATTCCCACCTTTGTGTAGCCGAGGATCCTGCGATGGATTCGTTGACCATGTCACAGGTGGGAATGTTCGAAAGGAATGCTGCCATGATCGAGAACTATCTTGGCTATCATCCCATGTTCCACCTGCTTAACTCTGCAGGAATAGAGAGGTTCCCCCAGTACCAGTACGACATCGTCCGGCTCGGTGTGGGAATATATGGGATAAGTGCTCTTCCCGGGGTCAGCCTGAAACCTGTGGCTTCCCTGAAAGTCAAGATACTCCAGATTAAGGAACTGTCTCCGGGCGACGGTGCGATCGGGTATGGCCAGCGTGGGATGATTGCTGCAGAAGGGACCAGGATAGCCACGATTCCGGTCGGTTATGCTGACGGAATAGACCGCCATCTCGGATGCGGACGGGCCAGTTTCAGCCTTAACGGCCACAGGGTGCCAACCATAGGGAATATTTGCATGGACATGACCATGGTGGATGTCACTGGGGTAGAGTGCAAGGTTGGGGACACAGTCACTATTTTCGGAGAAGATCCTACAGTCTCCGAAATTGCCGGTATCCTTGGTACTATTCCTTATGAGATAATGACTTCGGTCCCTCGAAGGATTGAGAGGGTCGTAGTCCGCCGTTAGATGAGCAGGCCTGCCCTGACTTTTTCGGAGATTTCTTCCCCTTTCAGCTTGGCGAGAACAGTGAGTGCGAACTCAACTGCGCATCCTGGACCGCGTCCTGTAATCAGGTTTCCGTCGGTTACTGCCGGCTCTCCGGTGTATTCGGCGCCCTGGGCCATCATGTTCTCTTCAAATCCATCATAGCAGGTGAATTTCTTTCCTTCGATACCGGGAAGCTGGGAAGCTACCAGTCCTGGTGCGGCGCAGATTGCCGCGACAGTGCCCCCTTCTGAGAAGTGTTTCTGCATCAAGGCCATCAGGTATTCATCTCCGGCCAGATTGCTTGCTCCAGGGAGGCCGCCGGGGAAAATCATTGCATCTTCCGGCGAGGAACCAAGTATGACACAACCATCGAATTCGTCACGGTCCCAGTCAGCGACCACCGGAATCCCGTGAGCTCCATTCACTATCCTGTTATGGTTGAGAGAAACAGTCTTTACGTCCACTCCGCCCCTGCGGAGGATGTCAACGGTTGCCAGGGCCTCGATTTCTTCGAAACCCTCTGCGAGAAATAGAAAAACCCCTTTCATAAGCCTGTGTTCATTTGATTTGCTAATTTACTAAAATTACGATAAATTTGCCATTCGAATTGAGGTATGGTGTAATGGTAGCACTAGGGATTTTGGTTCCCTCAGTAGAGGTTCGAACCCTCTTACCTCAACATTTCTTCAAACACTAATCACATGGAACCCGGCAAACGTCTTTTGTCACTCGACACCTTGAGAGGTTTCGATATGATTTTCATTATGGGCTTCGCATCCATCGTAACTGCGATCTGTGCCCTTTTCCCCAATGGAGATTCCTGCTGGCTGGCCACCCAGATGAGCCACGCATCGTGGAACGGACTCAGGCATCATGACACCATTTTCCCATTATTCCTGTTCATCGCCGGAATATCATATCCTTTTTCCTATGCCAAGCAGATAGGAAACGGGGCATCGAGAGGAAAGGTTTACGCTAAGATATTCAAGAGAGGAATCATCCTCTTCCTCCTGGGACTGGTGTACAACGGGTTCTTCAAGTTGGAACTCTCAACGCTTCGCATCTTTAGCGTCCTCGCCAGAATCGGTTTCGCCTGGATGTTCGCAGCGCTCCTGTTCATCAATTTCAAGCCTAAGGCCAGGGCTGTAATCGCGGTTGTCCTGCTGGTCGGTTATTGGCTGCTTCTCAAGTTTGTCCCTGCACCGGATGCTCCTGGTGCCGACCCGTTATCCCTGGAAGGAAACCTGGTCGGTTTCGTGGACAGGACCTTATTCCCCAACCATATCTACCAGAAGGGCCTTTTTGACCCTGAAGGCCTTCTGAGTCTCATCCCTGCCATAGTGACTGCCATGCTCGGAATGTTCACCGGGGAATTCGTAAGGCTTCCTGAGGACAAGGTCTCCGGTCCGAAGAAATCCCTCTAAATGGCTCTGGCCGCCGTCGCCATGCTTGTCATCGGCCTTGTGTGGAGCCTTGATTTCCCCATCAACAAGAAGCTCTGGTCCAGCACATTCGTCCTTGTGGTGGCGGCATATTCACTGGGTCTCTTCGCACTGTTCTATTATATCATCGATGTCAAGGGATGGAAAGGATGGACCAAGTTCTTCGAGGTAGTCGGACTCAATTCCATAGCCATCTACATGGCTCAGAGGATCATTCCTTTCGGCAGTATCAACAGGTTCTTCCTTGACGGCCTAGCTGGTCTTTGTCCTGAACCGGTAGGCGCCCTTATCCTCAGTATAGGATACTTCATGATCTCATGGCTCTTCCTCTGGTTCCTCTACAAGAAGAAGGTCTTCCTAAAGGTCTGATCAAGGCTTAGTCTGGATGAAAAAGATTGCGTTGCTCGTTGCATTTCTGTTGAGTGCAATGGCTGTTTCTGGCCAGCAGTATCTCGCGCTGAGTTTCGACGACGGTCCGAACACTACGACCACGATGCAGGCGTTGGACGTCATGGAAAAGTATGGCGTTCCGGGATCTTTCTTCGTGAACGGATGCAACATCGACGGGGAGACCATACCGGTGATGCTGCGTGCGAAGTCCCTGGGCTGTGACATCGAGAATCATTCCCAGAACCACAAACATATGCTGGATCTTACCTCTGCCGAGATCCGGGAAGAGATAGAACAGACTTCGAAGCTGATCGAGGATGCAGTCGGTGTGGCTCCACGCTTTTTCCGGCCTCCCTACCTCGAACATGATTCGAGGATGCACAACATCACTGATCTCTGTTTCATCTATGGTTTTGACCTGAGTGACTGGAACAAGGAAGTTACGACAGAACAGCGTATCAGCGCCATACTCTCAGGCGTTTGCGACGGTGACATTATCCTTCTCCATGACTTCAAGGACAATGACCAGACTATCGAAACCCTTAAAGTCATCATCCCCGAGCTCCAGCGCCGTGGCTTTACATTCGTGACGGTGGCAGAGTTGTTCGCCGTTCATGGAGGCATGCCGGAGCCCCATAACGGCCAAATCTATTCAAACGCTTATTAAGAGCTAGATTCCGACCGTGGAGCGGTAGAGTACGACGCGGAGTGCTCCGACGCCCATTATTATCGCATGGTCTTCATCTCCATTAAGCCGGCGGCCGGGAATCCAAACTCCATCTTTGAACGTGCCTTCTTCGATAACCTCATGGAGGACCGCCCCGCCCTTTGAATCCTTCGACTCAAAGCTGAAACGCGCATTGATACCGATGATATAGAACTCGTCGGCTGATGTTTGGATAATGAGGGCACCGGATTTGGCTTGCTGCTGGTTACGGGCGGCGAGGGCTGCGTTTTCCGCTGCCATCTGCTCCGCTCCCTGTCCGTAGTTGGCGGCTCTCCGGTCCCGCACGGATGACTGTAGGGTAAAGATATAGTCACCCATTTCCACACTCGGGGCAGGATTGTCAGTACCTACAAGCAGGCCACGCATCCTGTCGGAGCCATAGTTGTCAGGAATAAGGGTGCCCATCTCGGAAAGGATACCATAGCACTGTCCCAACTCTCTGAATTCTTCAGCAGAAACACCGAAATAATTACCTTCCTGTGGACCGTCGAAACCAAATGGGGCGAAGCCCAGGGCGTCATATTCCCCGAATGCATAAAGCGCACGTGCCACGTCTCCCTTCGATTCCGGGATGAAGATCGGGTTACCGCTCAAGGCAAACTGGCTCAGTGTCCATTCGAATACATTGGCATAAATGTCCGGAGCAATCAGATCTACGGCCGGAGCTGCTGCACGCCAGACATCGAGTACCTCTGGTTGCGGACTGCCGGAAGGGAACTGGCCAGGCGCACCCATCCCCGGCTGTTTGATCCAGTTGTTGACATACATAGGGATATCGTATTCAGCCTTTCCTGCAGCAGTGATCTCTCCGACATATTTCGCATAGTGGTAGGCCTGGAACAATTCTTCAGTGTAGTGAGGGAAAGCCTTCCAATCTTCCGAGCTTTCAATACTCTTTCCGAATATATCTTCCCAATTACCCTTGGTCTTGTAGCCGTTAGCTGCCCAAACCTTCTCCAATTCCGGATAGAGTTTACCCTTGTGAGAGGTAAGATAGTTCATCAGGTCTGTCGGGACCTGGGCTTTCCAGTCTTTCTGGGCAGCAGCGGAATAATCCCTGGGTACTCCCAGGATGCCCATCTCATTTTCGACCTGCATCATTATGACGGTATGGTCGGAGTCAATCTCCTTGATGTGGCGCATCAAGGCGGCATAGGCCCTCTTGTCTGCTTCCATCGAAGCTTTTCCGAAGGGGGACAGGACGTTCAGGTTCTTTCCGTTGCGGTCCTGTACAAGAGGATACTTTTTCGGATTCCGTTTGACATAGCCCGGGGCATATGTGGATGTCCCGTTCTTTCAGCTTCCGAACCAGATCATAACTATCTTCAGTCCGTGCTTGCGGGCGTTCCGAATCACGTGGTCCACGGACGAAAAATCATATTTTCCTTCTTCCGGCTCGACCAGTTCCCAGGAACAGGAAGCGATGACTGTATTGAAATTGCCGGCCTTCATCTGCTCCCATACTCCGATTTCTTCCATATAGCTTTCGCTGGAGCTGGTTGAATTGTGAAGCTCACCGCCATACATGACATATGGCTTCCCGTCTATTACAAAACGTGTGACCCCGTTCTGTCTGACCAGAGCCGGCTGCGCATAGGCTTCGAATGCCAGCAGCAAAACAGCCGCAATGATGATCGATCTTTTGCTTGTCATAATAATCCGTTATGCTTACTACTTTAGCTAATATAGCAATTAAAAACAAAAAAAAACAGACACCCACATTGCTGTAAGTGTCTGTTTCTGAGAAGTGAGGACTGGCAGATTTGAACTGCCGACCTCTTGCCTGTCAAGCAAGCGCTCTAAACCAACTGAGCTAAGCCCTCGTTTGGGATTGCAAAGATAACACTTTTTTCGATAAAGCAAGAATTTTTCTTGCCAAAAACCGTAATCTATCTCTTCGACTTGAAGAAATCGACCATCAGGGCGGCGCATTCCTCTCCGAGTGTTCCGGCAAGAACTTCCGTCTTGGGATGGAGAAGGGAAGGGGAGAACATCGAATAGCCCCTTCTGGGATCTATCGCGCCATAGACAATGCGTCCGACCTGGGCCCAGTTCAAGGCTCCTGCACACATCGGGCAAGGCTCGACAGTGACATACAGCGTGCAGTCCGAAAGGTATTTCCCTCCTAGAGCTTCAGTGGCTGCCGTGATTGCTATCATCTCTGCATGGGCCGTGGGATCGTGCAGCCTTTCGGTCATGTTGTGGCCCTTGCCGATGATCCTACCCTTGCAGACGACTACGGCCCCGATAGGGATTTCTCCTTCGTCGAGTGCGATGTAGGCTTCTCGCAGGGCCTCGGTCATATATTTTTCTTCAAGCTCCATAAAACAAAAAATGCAGGCCACATGGACCTGCAATAAGAGTCATTTGACGATTACCACCTGTCCTCAGATGATACGGTCAGCTTCTTGCGGCCATGACGGCGGCGGGAAGCAAGGACGCGGCGTCCATTGGCGGTGGACATCCTCTCACGGAAGCCATGCTTGTTGACGCGCTTGCGTCTTGAAGGTTGGAATGTTCTTTTCATATCGATCGATTTTTATATTTTCCAAAAAGGAGTGCAAATTTAAGCCTTTTACTGAAAATTACAAAATATTTATGACGAATTTCCCTTCGAAATAATTGTCTTTCAGCCATGAGTCCACAGGCCATGTGCTGATGCTCCCTTTTTTCATACTATTACGCGACATCAGTTCGGAGATTTCCTCATTGATGTCACCGCCCTTGAGGTACAGGATGCTTCTGGAATACTTTTCCTTGACCCAAGGATAGAAATCGGTAAGGGAAGCGACCGCCCTTGAAACGACATAGTCGAACCTGTCCGGGAGTGATTCTGCCCTGGAATTGACAACATCCACGTTTTCAAGCCCCAGTTCGTCAGCCACACTCATTGCGACAAGTGTTTTCTTATGGATGGAGTCGCAGAGGACGAACCGTACGGATGGGAATACTATTGCAAGAGGAATCCCTGGGAAACCTCCTCCGGTGCCCAGGTCGAGCACTTTCAGATTGGATGAAGGAGAAGAGAACAATGAATACTCATCCGGCCGCTGGGTTCTGAGGTATTCAGCTATGGCCAGAGAATGAAGGATGTGGTGGTCGTACAAACTGTCGATGTCTTTCCGGGAGATGACATTGATCTTGGAGTTCCAGTCCCTGTAAAGGGGCTCCATCTGCCTGAAACGCTCAAGCTGAGCCTCGCCCAAATCCGGGAAGGAGGCTTTTATGAAATCACTGAACCGGTTGAAATCCATCATATTGATTCTCCAGAATCGGCCCTCATCGAATCCATCATCTGCTTCGCCCTGCGTAGGCGGGTCTTGACAGTGTTCAGTTCGAGGTCCATGTTTTCGGCAATTTCGTCATATTTCATCCCATCTATCAGGCGTTTCCTTGCCACAGTCCTGTAGAGGTCTGGCAAGCGGTCGATGTACTTGATCCTCTCTTCTTCCGACTCGGTCTTGATCAGGGTGTTGAGGGCATCTTCAGTCTGGTCAGGGATTCCCTCGAAACCGGAGGACTGAGAATCGTCATCGAGATAGACTATCTGGTTCTTGGGGTGTACCCTTTTTTCCTTTTCCAGGCTGTCCAGGGCTGTGTTGCGCGCAATCGTGCTGAGCCATGTCAGGAACTGGCTGCGTGTCTCGTCATAGTTGTGGATCTGTCGGAAGGCCTTCTCGAAGCTGCGGGAACAGATGTCATCGACGTCATAGTCGTCGATGTTCTTGAAACGGTTCTTGATATAGGACCGCAGCTGGTCGATATGCCTGTCCCATAGGGCAGTGAATGCCAGTCCATTGCCGTTCTTTGCGAGCTGGATCAACTCATCAATGGGCCTCAAGCCAGTTCTTTCCATAATTGCATTCGACTGTGAGCGGCACGCTCAGTTTCACAATGTTTTCCATCTTGTCCACCACCATGGCCTTCAATGCTTCAATCTCTTCCGGAACTGCGTCAAACACAAGTTCGTCATGGATCTGGAGCACCATCTTCGACTTGAACCCTTTCTCGCTCAGTTCTTTATCGACAGCTATCATCGCAAGTTTGATGATGTCTGCCGATGTTCCCTGGATAGGGGCATTGACGGCGTTCCTCTCCGCAAGCGCCCTGATGGTACCGTTCTTGGAATTGATTTCAGGAATATATCTCCTTCTGCCAAATAGGGTCTCAACGTAACCGGTTTCCCTAGCCGCTGCCTTAGTGTCCTCAATGAATGAGAGGATTGAAGGGAAGCCTGCAAAATAGTCCTCGATAACTTTCTGGGCTTCCTTCCTGCCTATTCTCAGCCGTTGGGCGAGACCGAAGGCAGAGATGCCGTACATGATTCCGAAATTGGCCGTCTTTGCAATCCTTCTCTGGTCGGCTGTCACTTCCTCGTGAGGGATTCGGAATATCTTGGAGGCCGTGGCGGCGTGGATGTCCACCCCATCCTTGAAAGCCTTTACCAGATGCTGGTCGCAGCTAAGATGGGCCATGATTCGGAGTTCTATCTGGGAATAGTCGGCCGAGAGGATGAGTCCTTCAGGTGTGCCGGGAACGAAAGCCTTCCTGATTTCCCTGCCGCGGTCAGTCCTGATTGGGATATTCTGAAGGTTGGGATTTGAAGAACTCAGGCGGCCGGTTGCTGTCAGGGCCTGGTTGAAGGTTGTGTGGACCTTGCCGTCCGACGGGTCGATGTATCCCGGGAAAGGTTCAATGTAAGTGGACAGAAGCTTCTTGACCGCCCTGAACTCAAGGATTTCATCCACTATCGGGTGCCTGTCGGCAATGTCCATCAGGGTGGTTTCGTCAGTTGAATAGGTTCCGTTGGCGTTCTTCTTTGGCTTTGAGGCAAGCTTCAGTTTCTCGAACAGGACTTCACCGATCTGTTTAGGCGATGAGACGTTAAGTGAAGGTTCCCCTGCAAGCTCACGGACTTTTGCCTCCCTTCCTGTCATCTCTGAGCGAAGTTGCTCCGTGTAGTCTTTGAGTGAGCCTATATCTACACGGATTCCGTTGCGCTCCATCCTTGAGAGAACTTTAAGGAGAGGTTCCTCCATCGACCAGTAGAGTCCGGAGGCGTTCTTCACTTCAAGTTCTTTCTCCAGCATGTCATTCAGCATGAGGAGTATCGCTGCTTCCCGGCCCCTGTCAGCCAATGATTCATCTGAGGGGATGTCATCGAACAGGGATCCTGTGGAAGCTTCATTTCCAGCTCCCGGTGCTTCTATCGAAAGACCAAGAAGTCCTTGTGAGAGGACTTCGACCTTGTGGCTCTTCTCAGGGTCCACGAGGTAATGCATAAGTCCAACATCGAACAGTTTACCCCTAAGGCATAATCCTTCAGAAGAGAGGATGTTCATCTGGCGTTTGAGATCGTCTCCGCATTTGGAAGTTCCAGGGTCCTCAAGCAAGGCTTTATAATCATTGCATCCGCCTTCAGCATACACATAGGCATTCTGCCCCTCAATAACTTCTGGGGCCGAGATGATAATCCTCCGGATTTTAGTGAACACTCCTCCATCTGCTCCTTCGACAATGATGGAGCAGATACCCGCCTTCCGGGCAGTCTTGCATGCTTCAGCAGGGGAAACCTTCTGAATTTCAAGGTTCTTCTCTTCCTTGGCAGGAGCCTGGGCAATGTGGCCGATGAACCTTTGCAGCGAGTTGAATTCGTATTTTTCAAAGAGATCGGCAAGATCAGGACCGTAGGCCCTGTCCACCTTCATTTCTTCAGTGGCAACCGCCACATCGATGTCGGTCTTTATGGTGACCAGTTCCTGGCTGAGGCCTATATGGTCTGCGGCTTCCTCGAACATCGCTTTCTGTCTGGGAGAGAGCTCATCCAGATGGTAATAGATTCCTCTGACGGAACCATATTTGGCGACCAGCTTTCCGGCTCCGACTTCGCCTACACCCTTTACTCCGGGGACATTGTCTGCTGTGTCTCCGCAGATTGTGAGCATGTCGATGACCTGTGAAGGGGATTGGATCCCGTATTTTCCGCAGATTTCCTTTATACCGACAATTTCATTCTCCCCTCCGCCTTTCCCGGGTTTATACTGCCAGATGTGGTCTTCAATCAACTGGCCGTAGTCCTTGTCCGGAGTGACCATATAGACATCCAGTCCTTCTCGGGCACACCTTTTCGACATCGACCCAATGACGTCGTCAGCTTCGAAGCCCATGATCATCAGGGTGGGGATGTTCATGGCTTTGCAAAGCTCCTGGAGGGGCTCCAGGGCGTCTATTACAAGCTGTGGGGTTTCTGTCCGGTTGGCCTTGTACTCCGGATACATCTTGTTTCGGAATGTGCCTCCCGGGGGATCGAAGGCGACGGCAAGGTAATCGGGATTCTCACGCTCGATCAGTTCCAGGACGTACTTGGTAAACCCATAAAGAATGGACATGTCAGCTCCTTTGGAGTTGATCATCGGCCTCCGCATGAAGGCGTAGTACATCTTGAACACGAGGGCGTGTCCGTCGATGAAGAATATTTTACGCGGCATCTTTTAAGCTTGGATTCTATTCTTCAGGCAGGAACATGGGATCCCAGGCAGGGAGCAGAATAGGCTTCTGGGAAAGCATTCCCTTCAGGTCGGCAGGGACGTACTTGTTCTCGACCACGAGACGGAACATATATTCATTGAACCATTCGTCGGTCATGATCAAGTTGCCCTTGTAGCCGCTGGCGGCTCCCCAGCTGTTCTCCACCATCCATTTCACGGGTTTGCCGTCCTTAAGGTCGACAGCGATGAGAGTCATGGCATGGGAAGAACCGCTGGCATGGGTCATCACCCTTTGCTTCTTGTCCATCGGGAAGGTTGTGCCGAAGAGGGAACCGTAGTCGAAGTTCCTGAGGTCCAGTGTGCCCTTCTGCCTGTCGCTGAACTTGCCCACGTCGCATGAGAAGTACATGGCGGTGTTATCCTTGATGGAGGCGATGGCGATTTCCTTGATCTTGTCCACGGGGAGGTTGAGATAGACCCAGTTCCGGCCGTCATAGACATGGCGATCATAAGCGATCTCATAGACTTTGTAGTACTCCCTGCAGGGATCGTTCATGAGCATGACATAGCCGTTGTTGAGGTCCTCGCCAACATATTCCTTGTAGAAGGAGAGGGGAGTGTAGGTCTTTGTACTGATCACCTCATCCTTTGAGTTGCGCATCGTGTATTCGAATTCCACAGGAGGTTCGCCGAGGCAGATGACGAGCATCCGGTAGATTTCCTTGAGCATCTCGGTCTTCATTGCCTGGCAGTCCTTTGCCTTGGCGTCGCGGAGTTTGAGCCCGTACTCGCGAAGTTTGGTTGCAATCTGGGTGCGCATCTGGCCGGTGTTGTTGGCACAGAGGGTCTCAGGCATAATGTCGGAGGGAACGACTCCGTATTTCATGATCAGGTTGGCTACTCCGGTGAACTGGCCTCCGTCACCGATCGGATTAGAGAACAGCCAGTCAACCTCACGGTCGTCGAAGCTCTTGTCCTTTGTGTCGATCACACCCTGGAGGAAGAGATTGGCCTTCTCAAGCTGGTCGTAGAAGAAGACATAGTTCTGGGAGAATGTGAAGGGGCCCAGGTCGTATTTGTCTATCATCTTGGCCCTGAGGACATTCAGTCCAGAGAAAAGCCAGCAGCGGCCGGAGGATTTCTGGTCAGTGATGCCCTTGGTCTTAACCCTGTCCGAGAAATGGGTATCAATCATTGCGATGTTCTCGGAATTGGCTGCGAGGACATTGATACCTGTAGTGTTGAGGGCGTTCTTGATAGCCTTGTCGGAGGCTGTGCCTTCATAACCCTTGCGGATTTCCTTGAGCATGTCAGCGGAGATTCCTCCCTTGGGATCAGCTTTCTGCTGAGCGGAAGCAGTGCCGCCAAGGATTAGTGCAATCGCAGCTGCCAGGATGATGGTTTTTCTTTGCATATCGGTTGATTTTTGGATTATTCTGTATTTCGTAAAAATAATCAGAAATTGCCGGATAAGCAAACAATAATCGTTAACTTTGGAATATGTAATAAAACGAGTAGTTATGAGAAGAGTACTGTTCCCTGTCCTGGCTGCTTTGGTTGTCTTGATGGCTTCTTGCTCCCGCAAGGCGGACTTTGAAATTCAAAAGGGTGTCAACATTGCCCATTGGCTTTCCCAGAGTGCTGCCAGAGGGGAAATCCGCGCAGCCTACTTCACGGAGGATGATGTCAAGCGTATCTCCGGATGGGGCTTCGACCATGTCAGGATCCCAATTGACGAGGTGCAGATGTTCCATGAGGACGGCACAAAGGACGAAGAGGCTTTCAAACTCCTTCATCAGGCACTGGACCTTTGCGGGAAGTACAATCTCAGGGCAGTTGTCGATCTTCATATCCTGCGTACCCATAATTTCAATGCTGCGGTAAAGCCTCTCTTTACTGAAAGAAAGGCCCAGGAGGCGTTCTACGAATGCTGGAGACAGATTTCCGGAGAACTGAACTCCTATCCCGTCGATATGGTCGCCTATGAATTGATGAACGAGCCGGTAGCTGACGATCCGGAGGTTTGGAACAGGATTGTCGGAGAATGCTATTCGGCCGTCCGTGCATTGGAGAAGAAACGTGTCATAGTGATTGGAAGCAATATGTGGCAGTCATTTGATACGGTTTCTCAGCTGGCTCTGCCTGAAGGAGATCCGAATATCATCCTGAGTTTTCATT
>JAGCWD010000024.1 GCA_017962025.1 Bacteroidales bacterium | reverse complement strand
TTCCTGTATGAGGGAGGGTATTCCCATTTTGGTTGCAGCCATCAGCAGGGGAGCACTGGCATAACCGCCGACTCCGATTGCTACCTGTGGCTTGAATTCCTTGATTATCCGTCTTGCCTTGCTGATGCTTGAAACGACCCTGAATGGAACGCTCAGGTCGTTGATGATATTCTTCAGTGTGAGCTGGCGCTGAAGACCGGTGATTGGCAGGCCTACTATCTTATAGCCGGCGGCAGGCACCTTCTCCATCTCCATCTTTCCATTCGCTCCGACGAACAGGATCTCCGTTTCCGGATTCAGTTCCTTGAGTTTGCCCGCGATCGACACGGCAGGGAATATGTGGCCTCCCGTACCTCCGCCGCTGATTATTACCCTCAATGCCTTGTGCTCCATGGGTCTATTCATTGCTGTTGTTTTCTATTCCGGACTCCAACAAGTCCAGGTCGTCCAGGGTGCTTTCCACCTCGTCTTTCTGCTCATGTTCCACCAGCGGTGCAGCCTGGGCTGCTTCACGTGCGATCTTCCTCCTTGCCATCTTGCTGATTGACAGGATGATGCCAAAAGCCAGGCTGAACATGAGGTAGGATGAGTTGCCATGGCTGACGAGGGGCAGGGTCTGTCCGGTCAGCGGTCCCATGTCACAGTTGATCATTATGTGCATCATTGCCTGACCTGTGATGAGTATGATCAGGCCCGCCACAGCAGTCTTGGCGAAATGGTTGTCACAGTTTCGTACTATTATGGATCCCCTTGCGAGGAGACTTATGTACAGGATTATGACCAGCAGTCCTCCGAGAAGGCCGTATTCCTCCACTATGAAGCTGAACATGTAGTCCTCGAACATGATCGGAACCACGTATCTCTGTGTGCTCCTTCCCGGGCCCTTGCCGATCAGGCCTCCTTCGTGGATGGCTATCTTGGCGCTCATGGGCTGCTTGAGTTTGTCAAGGGCATCCTGGAACTCGGAGCTGTTCTGTGGAGCCATACGGATGGTTTCAAGCCGCTTCTCAGTACTGTCGGAAGATAGCCTGGCCATTGCAGAGGCGAGGTGGGGGAACGGAGTGTTGAGGTCTTTCTTGATGCAGATGGTGTTGATGCCGATGCATCCCAGGAGTAGTCCCACCGCAATCACTCCAGGAAGGATCAGTTCCTTGATGCTGATTCCTCCGATCAGGATCGTGATGAACATGATTCCTCCGATGAATATAGTACTTGAAAGGCTTCCTACCATTATTCCGAGGCAGACGATGAAGATCGGCAGATAGATGTACACTATCTTCTTCACCATCGGTTTCCCCCAGAAAGAATGTTTCCTGGCGAGCAGGTTGGCTATCATGAACTTGTCATTCCTGAATGCATTTACTGCCCATGAGAGGTACATCACCATGGCAATCTTCACCACTTCGAACACATGCACCTGGAAACCTCCTATGTTGACGATTCGCCAGGCACTGTTGATCATCACAGGTTTGAAAGGCCCCAACGGCTTGTGGGTCGCAAGGATGAACAGCAGGAAGATTGAGACCAGGAATCCGAATTGGGAAATTACCCTGAAGAATCCTATGCTCCTTATACTGTAGCATGCGACGATCACTCCGAAACCTATCAGGGTAATCAGCATCTGTTCTCCCACGATTGCCATCCTGGAGGTGTTCTGTGAGAGTGCAAGCTGGGAGGTTGAAGAGAATATCGCCACTATGGAGATCAGCATCAGAAGAAGCACGATCATCCATACGACCTTGTCTCCCTCGAGGTTGTCGAGGAAGTTCCACAAAGTACTCTTTTTCTTGTTCTCTTCAGCCATGGTGATAAGTATCTACAGCATCCTTACAGCTTCCTTGAACTTACGGCCCCTGTCCTCGTAGCTGGAGAAGAGGTCGAAACTTGCGCAGCAGGGGCTCAGGAGCACTACGTCTCCGGGGGCCGCCAACTTGCTGGCTTCCTTGACTGCGTCCTCAGCTGAACGGGTTTCTACGAAATTGCCGCTTCCCACCGTCCCTTCGAAAGACTCACGGATCCTGGAGTTGTCCACACCGAGGCAGACAATGGCTTTTACCTTGTCCTTTACCAGCGGTTTCAGTACTTCATAGTCATTGCCCTTGTCCTTGCCTCCGAGGATCCAGACCACCGGCCGTGTCTGGCATTCGAGGGCATACCATGCAGAATCAACGTTAGTAGCCTTTGAATCGTTGATATAGAGCACATCCTTTATGCTGAGGACAGGTTCAAGCCTATGTTCGATCGGCTGGAATGTAGCCAGGGACTCGCGGATGACCTTGTTGTCGATTCCGGAGGCCTTTGCAGCTATAGCCGCAGCCATGGAGTTGTAGATGTTATGCTTCCCTCCAAGGGCGAGTTCCTTGAGATAGATGTCGCATTCCTCATCTTCGTACTTGACAATGATCTTGTCGTCCTTGAGATAGGCACCCTGTTCGACCTCGCCTTTCTGGGTGAAGGGAAGGCGCTTTGCCGAGAGGATGATCTTGTTGAGGTGGTCGATGGTGATCTCATCGTCGGAGTCGAAAATGAAGCAGTCTTCCGGCCTGAGATTCCTGGTAATGCGGAACTTGGACCTGACGTAATTCTCGAGTTGGTAGTCGTAACGGTCGAGATGGTCAGGTGTGATGTTGGTGATGATTGCTATGTCCGGGCGGAAGTCGTAGCAGTTGTCAAGCTGGAAACTGCTGATTTCCAGTACATAGTAGTCAAAATGCTCAGTGGCCACCTGGTAAGCGTAACTCTTCCCTATGTTTCCTCCGAGGCCGACGTTAAGGCCTGCATTCTTGAGAAGATAATAGATGAGGGAAGTGGTTGTCGTCTTCCCGTTGCTTCCGGTTATGCAGATCTTCTTGGCGCTGTCATAGCGTCCGGCGAACTCGATTTCGGACAATATCGGGGTTCCCTGTGCCTCCAGTTTCTTTACCATAGGAACAGTACTGGGGATTCCGGGACTCTTTATGACCTCGTCGGCCCCGAGGATCAGTTCCTCGGTATGCTTCCCTTGTTCGAAGGGTATGTCCCATTTCTTGAGGTCATCTACAAAATGACCTGCTATCTCCCCATTGTCGGAGAGGAATACATCGAATCCCTTCACTTTGGCGAGAACTGCGGCTCCGACGCCGCTTTCTCCTCCGCCCAAAACTACAATCCTGCTCATATCTTTCTTTCTTCTATCTTACTTTCAACAATGCAAGGGTGGCAACCGCCAGGATAATCCCTATAAGCCAGAACCTTGCGACTATCTTTGCTTCAGGAATCGCATGTACCGGCTTCTGGATAAGTGCCGGAATGCCTTCCTTCTGGTAATGGTGATGGAGCGGACTCATCTTGAATATCCTCCTTCCTTCACCGTATTTTTTCTTCGTGTATTTGAAATA
>JAGCWD010000023.1 GCA_017962025.1 Bacteroidales bacterium | reverse complement strand
TTAAATCATATGATGGCACATTGATTGTTGTGTCTCACGACAGGGATTTCCTTGACGGCCTAGTTGACAAGATGTACGAATTCAGGGACGGCCGTGTAAAGGAACATCTCGGCACCGTGAAGGACTTCCTCGAGAGGCGGAAGATCGAGAGCCTGCAGGAGTTGGAAAGGAGATTTCCCGGTACTTCGACTCCTTCAGCAAACCAGACTCCTGTAATGGAAGCGAAAGACCAGGCACGGCAGGACTTTGAAAAGAAGAGAGGAGAATCGAGGGAGATCCGCAGGTTGAAGCACAGGGTGGAGTTCATTGAAGGTGAAATCGGAAAGATTGAAACCAAGATGAAGGATCTGGAAAAGGTGCTGTCAAATCCTACGACCAGCGACGACATCATGGAACTTACGAGAACTTACCTGGAGTCAAAGAGGGAACAGGATCGCCTGACTGCCGAATGGGAGGATCTCATGATTAAATTGGAACAATAGACAAACTAATATTTGAGAATATGAAATCGATGATTATCAAAACTCTGGTTGCTGCCACCTTGATGATGGCATCAGCTATTGCCGGTTTTTCTCAGACCCGATCTGTCGAACACGATTTCTCTCCGTTCGATGCCATTGAGGCTTCCAGCGGATTCAAGGTTTCCACAACTGCCAGTGACAGCTATGCAGTCAAGTTGACCATCGATGACATTTTGGAAAGTTATGTAGAGTGTTATGTAAAAGCAGGAACCCTCCACATATCCTTGGATGACAAGAGTATCCCCAAGGATCTTAAGAGGCAGTACAAGGGTCGTAATTCTGCGGATCCGACACTTGTAGCGATAGTTTATATGCCTACTCTTAAGTCCATTACTCTCAACGATAATTCTGAGTTTTTCAATTCTCCGAATTTCAGTGGAGACAACTTCAACGTCACACTTAACGGGACTTCAAAGATTTCCGACATGAAGATTGTTGCCAAGACAGTCAATGTCAATCTTACAAAGAACGCCCAGTTTACAAATGCAAATATTACCACTGAGGGTGACCTTGCTATAAATATAGAAGGTAAATCCTCCCTTTCTGTTAATTGTGCGGCAGAAAACCTTCTCATGACAACAACCGGCTCTTCTGAAGCCTCGGTTAACTGTAAGATTGAAAGAAAGGTTGACCTGACTGTAGGCAGTTCTTCGAAAACCACCCTTAAGGGTAGCTCAGGATCGTTTGAACTGGATGGAAAGGGTATTTCGGCCAAGGTTGATGCAATCGGGATGCCCGCAAAGAATGTGGTTATTTCCCTTAGTGGTGCTGATGCAAGTGTTGCCCCTACTGGGAGCATTGAACTGGATCTTGGTAAGGGCGCTGAGATTACATACTCCGGCGATCCTTCAGTAAAGATAGTCAAGATTCAGAATGCAACCGTTCTTCGTCAGTAATGTTTGTTCTTGATTCTCACTGCGATACCCCTACACAGATGTTGCGGGGACTGGACATCGGGACCAGTAATTCATCAGGGCAGGTAGATATCTCGAAGTTAAAGGCAGGATGCGTGGATGCATCCTTCTTTGCCTTGTACACTCCAGCTGACATGGGGGAGAACGAGGCAACTGGACATGCCCTGGAAATGCTCAGCCTCGTCTATGATGCAGTCAAGGAACATGAAGAGGACATTGCCTTGGCTTTCAGCCCGGAAGATGCATTCAGGAACAAGGAAAATGGCCTGGTGTCCATTTTGATCGGTATGGAGAACGGCTCTCCTATACGCGAATCACTTTCTCTCCTTAGATTGTTCTACAGGCTTGGTGTCAGGTATATGACCTTGACACACAATGCCGACAACCTGATTGCTGATGCAGCAGCAGAAGGCCACAGGTGGCATGGGCTTAGTCCGTTCGGAAGGGAAGTGGTGGAAGAGATGAACAGGCTGGGAATGATAGTTGACGTTGCTCATGTCTCGGACGAGACTTTCTACGATGTTATCGGATGCTCGAAGGCTCCGATTGTGTCCACGCATTCATGTTGCAGGGCCCTTGCATCACATTGCAGGAACATGACTGACGACATGATCCGGAAGATGGCTGACAAGGGAGGTGTAATCCAGATTAATTTCTATCCGGCTTTCCTCTCTGACTCTTATGAAACTTCGATGCCGGGAGTTTCCGTCATTGCCGATCACATTGACCATGCAGTGAAGGTTGCCGGTATCGAGCATGTCGGAATAGGGACCGATTTCGACGGGATAGAAATCACCCCTGACGGCATGGAGGATGTTTCAAAACTGCCCAGGGTTTTCGACGAATTGACACTTCGTGGCTACTCGGATGACCAGATTGAGAAGATAGCTGGCAAAAACTTTATCCGCGTCTTTAACGATGTGATTTCCTGTGCATTAGCTTAAAAAAATGCTTTTGAGCGTATTTGTACAACAAAAATGTTAACCATCACAACATTTTTGTTGTATTATTTATTTACTAATGCTTTAAGTCTTTTATGATGAAAAGACGCAGAGCATCGAGGGCAGCTGATGAGAATCTCTCGATATTCGTCTTTCTGTCATTCTTATAGACTCTCATTACAGAGTCGGTTCCGTTGGGGCCGGCGAGACCGATCCAGACAGTTCCGACCGTGTTGTGGCCATCTCCCCCAGGGCCGGCAAGGCCGGTTGTGGAAACTGAATATGTACTTCCTGTCAGTTTCCGGACTCCCTCCGCCATGGCAGTAACGACTTCCGAGCTGATGACTCCATTGGCGCCGATAGTGTCTGGACTGACGCCAAGGACATTCTGTTTAACAGCAACAGCGTAGGAGGTGACTGAGCCCAGGAAGTAGTCGGAGGCTCCGGGAACTGATGTTATCATGGATGCTATCATTCCTCCTGTACACGATTCAGCTGTGCTGAGAGTCATCCCGGTGCCTCTGAGAAGGTCTCCTATGGCACTCTGGAGAGTATCGTCCTTGTAGGAATAGATCATGTCTCCCAGTATGGGTTTCAGCTTGGCAAACTCCTCGTCAATCCTCCTTTCTTCCTCATCCTTGTCGCCTCCATAGATAGAAAGTCTGAGTCTTACTCCGGTCAATTGGTTGGGGAGATATGCGAGATGCATGTCCGCGGGCAGACTGTCCTCCCATGACTCTATCTTTTTGGAAAGGGCTGATTCAGCCATTCCTGCTACCATCAGGCATTTATGGAATATATCCGAGAGGGGATTGTGCTCTTTGATGTCTTTGATGACGTCTGGAAGGGCTCCAATCGCTTCGAAAGGAACTCCAGGAAGGGCATAGAGGGTTGCAGTATGCCCGAACCTGCTCTCAGGGAAGCGGAAAACCATCACCGGAGCAGTGCCCTTCCGGTTGGGAATGACTTCGCAGGTGTCCGGGACAAGCGCCTGGGCCTTGTTGATGTCCAGGACGTCAAGCCCTCTTGCACGAAGGATTTCATGGACGATCTGGAGCTGTTGCTCATTCATTACGTACCCTTTGCTTCCGGACAATCTGGCGAGCGCATCCTTCGTGATGTCATCCTTGGTGGGTCCCAGGCCGCCTGTGGAAATGACTATCTCGTTGAGACTAAGCTCATTATTCAGATTATCAATGATTGATTTGCTATCGTCCCCGATTGACAGCATCCTGGTGACCCTTACTCCGGTCTCTTCCAGGGCCCTTGAAATTGCCGATGAGTTGGTGTCGAGAATCTGCCCTATCAGGATCTCGTCACCTATCGTACAGATTGAAGCTTGTGTCATTTCAGCTTTTTAAGTATTTTTTTGACTGCTGCGGGGCCTTCATAAATGAATCCCGTGCAGATTTCGATCAGAGAAGCGCCTGCATCAAGCATTTGCCTTGCCTGTTCTGCCGTCATTATTCCTCCTACACCTATAACGGGAAGCCTCCCATCTGTCTTCTCATTGATGTACTTGACAAGTTTCAGGCTGCGTTCGAACAGGGGAGCCCCGGACAATCCTCCGTCGCCTATCTTGGTCAGTCTGGAAGTGGAAGTAGAGAGCCCCTCACGGGAAGTAGTTGTGTTGCAAGCAATTATTCCATCCACTCCGGAGAGCATGCAGTAGCCGAGGATTTCGTCCAGTTCTTCACGGGGAATGTCAGGGGAGACCTTGACCAAAAGTGGCTTGTAGGTGTCATAGCAAACCCGGAGCTCGAGCAAAGGGTCGATAATATCAGAGAGATAGGACACATCCTGCAGGTGCTGAAGGCCTTCCACGTTAGGGCAGGATACATTCACGGAAAACATGTCCACGAAGTCGTAGAGATAGGAAAAGGCTTTTTTGTAGTCTTCTACGATGTCATCGTCGGATGCAGATGTGGTATTCTTGGCTATACTAGCGCAGATAATGGTCTTTGGAGGGTCCGACTTCAGCCTGTCAATGGCGTGGAATACGCCTTTGTTATTGATGCCCATACGGTTTATAAGGGCCTTATCCTGAGGCAGTCTGAAGAGTCTGGGCCGAGGATTGCCCTCTTGGGGCAGAGGAGTCAGGGAACCTATTTCAATGAAAGAGAAACCGAACCATGCCAGTTCATTATAGTGGTCGCCATTCTTGTCTATACCGGCTGCGAGACCCACAGGATTGGAGAACTCCAGTCCGAAGAGATTCTTCTTTAAGGATGGGTCATTATGCCTGTAGAAAAGCCTCAGGAGCCCCCCGAGAAGGGGAATCCGGCGGACAAATCCAAGCATCCGGAGAGTGAAGTCATGGGCCTTTTCCGGAGAGAATCTGAACAAAATAGGTCTTACCAGCTGTTTGTACATGGTACAAATATACACAAATCACTGGAATTCCCTGAATGTTCCGTTGTCGTAAAATATGACAACCTTGGTAATCTTGGGAGAACTTTCTGTTGTTTCTGGAATTTCAACTTGCTCAATAGGTGGTTTGATATCCTCTGCAGGGGGGCAAGGATCCTGAAAAGACTTGTACATACGGCCCTGACCGCAGATAAGCCATTCTAGGTTGAGACGGGGGAAATGCCTGGCTACACTCTCGATGAATTCAAATCCAGGCTTGTTGCGACCGGCAAGAATATGAGATACGCTTGCCTTGGCTACACCGACCGTGTCAGCGAACTGTGACTGCGAGATATTCTCGGCACTGAGGAATTGTTGGAGGCGCTTGTTCATGGCTTTTTCTTTGTTTACAAATTTAATTATTTAATTCGAAATATTAAAGTATGAAACTGTTTATAACAGTATAAATGATGTCCTTCATAGTGTGAAAAAGAGGTGCAAATCACTTAAAAATTAAAACAGATAATTTAATATAAATTGCTGATAAACATAAAATTAGTCTTACTATTTCCGATAATAATATAGCATCTGGAACTCTCATATGTGATTTTTACCAAAAGTTATTGAATCTATAATTCAATAGAATTGTATAATTATCTGATTTCTAATTATTTATTTCCTATGTATAAATGCTATTAAAAATACTTATTTTACAATTGTAACAGCCGATGAAATACGGTGGGATTTTTACAAGTGTATCACTAGATATCAATTATCCGAACGCTTGTCAAGCCTTTTCCTGAGAATTTGAAAATCGCTTGCGATGGTTTAACTTTGTAAAGATTTAGAATTCTCATGATGAAACCATCAATAAGGATTGAAGACTACAACTATGACCTGCCTGACGACAGGATCGCCAAATATCCTCTCCCGGAACGAGATTCTTCCAAATTGCTCCGTTATTCGGACGGTGTAGTTGACGAACATATATTCAGGGATCTTCCGGAACTGCTTCCCAAAGGCTCGCTGATGATCTTCAACGATACGAAAGTGGTTCCTGCCAGGCTTCGTTTTGAAAGAAGTTCAGGTGCCCACATTGAGATATTCTGCCTTGAACCTGTTTCACCGGCTGAATATGTCTCTTCTTTCGCTTCAACTGATTCCTGTACGTGGAAATGCGTCATAGGAAATGCCAAACGCTGGAAAGGGGATGTCCTGACCCTCTGTAATCCGGAAAACGATCCTGAGATTTCTTCTATGGGCCTGGAGGCGAGGTTGATAGGACGTGAAGGTCAGACCGGGTCCGTTGAATTCTCATGGAACGGTGGGCTTCCATTCTCCAGGGTACTCGAACTCTGTGGTACAATTCCTATTCCTCCATACCTTAACAGAAAGACGGAAGCCATTGATTCAGAACGCTACCAGACCCTATACGCAAAGATAAGGGGGTCAGTGGCCGCTCCGACTGCCGGGCTGCATTTCACTGCTGATGTCCTTGATCGGATCCGCCAATGCGGAATCGACATGCGGAATGTATGCTTGCATGTTGGAGCAGGGACTTTCCTTCCTGTAAAAAGCGAAGACGTTGCAGACCATCCCATGCACAGGGAGCCGTTCTCAGTAAGCCTCGAACTCATCAAGAAACTGCGGGATAATCCAGGGAAACTTATCGCAGTCGGTACTACTTCCGTCCGTACCCTAGAATCCCTTTACTACATTGGAGTCAAATGCATTGAAAATGGAGTTCCTGGCGATGTCGATCAGTGGGAACCCTATGACAGGGACTACTCCTATACCGTTCGTGAATGCCTTGATGCTATAGCTAAATATTTGGAAAATAATGGACTAGAGAGTCTCAGATGCGGGACAAGGATAATCATAGTTCCTGGTTTCAGATTCCGACTCGTGGATGTCCTAGTAACAAATTTCCACCAGCCGGAAAGCACTCTGATCCTACTCATATCCGCTTTTGTCGGAGGGGATTGGCGAACCATATACGATTATGCTCTTGGGCATGGTTTCCGGTTCTTGAGTTATGGAGACAGTTCCCTTCTTTTCCGCCGCGATATTGCTATTGGCCGATAAATTGCTAAATTTGTCTTTCAGACAAAAAGTATCGAAAGATGGAATTATCCGAATTTGAAAGCATATCCCCCTACAACGACGAGGAAGCGGTCAAGGCGCTGGGAAAGGTTGCCAACCATCCTGCCGTGCTGGCGATCTCTGGATATCTTTTTCCCGACAGACCGGTAACCTATCTTCGTGAGGCACTTAAATCCGTCAAAAGTATCGACGAATTCCAGGAGGTGGTGATGAACGACGCAGTTACGTGGTGCATCGACCATACTGTCCATAATTTCTCCTATGACGGAATCAGTTATATCAAGGGTATCCAGGGCAAGTTCCTGTTGATGTCCAATCACAGGGACATAATCCTGGACCCTGCCATCACCCAGATGGTCTTCTTTCGCAACGGAATCCCGATGACGGAGATCTGCGTAGGTGACAACCTCATCAAGCAGAGC
>JAGCWD010000022.1 GCA_017962025.1 Bacteroidales bacterium | reverse complement strand
GCCGATGGTACTGACCCACCAGTTGGGAGAGTAGGTCGCCGCCGTTCTTCGGGAGTCCCTGACAGACAGAAGTCTGCCAGGGACTCTTTATTTATACATTGAGGTTATACATTGAGGGGAGTTCCCCTCAAACTCCCCCTGTCGCTTCGCTCCGAGGGGGTGGATTTGCCAGGTGAGTGTTATCAGTCCAGGATCCACCGGTCGCTTCGTTCTGAAAGCTCTACAGATGGTTATATAAATAGGGTGACATTTGAGCTGAGAAAGCGTAACTGACGTGCCTAAGAAGATGATTATGGTGTGGTAGTAAACTGATTCTTGGAGTAGTGGTTTCACTTTCTGTTATATCCTAATTAATGGATGTTGTCAAGAATGACCCAATATTAAACGTTTTTATTGGCGGGTCGGGATATTTTTTTGAATTTTTTCCATTTTTTGATGCAAGGTTTTCGGGAATCTGCATTTGGTGTAATGAAGACTTTTTGTCTCGGTTTATGAAGTTAAAAAACAGGCTTTTTTCGTCACGACCTAAAATGAGTAAAAACGGCTTTGAAGTAGCCACAAACCAGAAAAAAGTTTGAAAAATATTGTTTATTTAAATATTCGTGCTATCTTTGCAGGGACAAGTCCGCTTTTGTGTGACTTTGTTGTGCATGCGACATAGTTAATTGTAATTATAAATTATTCATTCGCAAGAGAAAAGAAAGATCTGTCAGTAGAATTTTATGTATTATCAACTTTATCAATTTTGTTTTTAGTACTATGAACAAAAAAATCAAAAATCTGTTCCTTGCTGGAGCCCTTGTTCTGGGTTTCGCAGGCGTAGCCGTATCTTGTACGGATTACGACAAGGACATCAATGATCTGCAGCAGAAGATTTCTGCTCAGGAGACTAAGATTTCCACGTTGGAGACCAACGTGAACAGCCTCCAGAGCGCTATCAACGCTGGTGCTGTGATCACGAGTGTCACTCCTCTCTCAGGAGAGACCGGTGGATGGAAGTTCACCCTCTCCGATGGTAAGTCCTACGATGTCACCAACGGAGCCGCTGGTGCACCTGGTAAGGATGGCAAGTTCTATACTCCCAATGCCGAGACCGGTTGCTGGGATCTCCATGAGTTCGTTGATGGTAAAGAGGTTGTTACCGACACCAAGCAGAAGTATCTGCCTGAGAACGGTGCTACCATCACCTACGATGCCGAGAAGAACGTCCTCGTCGTAAAGCAGGGCGAAGAGACCCATGAGATCAGCCTGACCGCTACCAGCGAGGCTGGACTCGTGTTCCTCCCTCAGTCCTACATCGACGGTGTCGAGGGTCTCGAGGCTACCTCCATGTTCTACAATCCTCTTGAGATCGTTCTCAAGAACAAGAAGTCCACTATCGACAGTAAGGACGAGAAGTGGCAGATCATCCAGGAGCCCGATATCGATCCTAAGACCGGTAAGGAACTCAAGACCACTCATGACAAGGAGGTCCAGGTTCCTATCGCTGCCCAGGCCCAGTATCATGTGAATGTCTCTGACTTCGAGTTCGATGACTCCTTCACTTATGAGTTCATCTACAAGGATGTTGAATACATCAAGACCAGGACCGAGGCTTCCAAGGACTTCTCCATGACCGCTTCCTTCAACAACTATGCTGACGGTATCCTTACCGTTAACGTAGAAGTTACCGGAAGAGAGGCTTATGCAGAGGACATCACCCGTTTCGCCCTCCAGGTTACCAAGGACGGCAAGTCAGTCACTTCCGACTATGCTACCCTCCTTACCAGCGAAATGCGTAACGTCCGCATTGCCGATCCTAAGAAGATCTCCAAGGAGTGCAAGGATGTTGAGGACGAGCACTACAGAAGGGGAACAGAAGGTATCAGCGCTGTTGATGCTGAGGATCTTTACATCCCTGACAAGGCCGCATGGATTGAGGGTCTGAACACCCTTCCTGAGGCTCATGCGACTTGCGATACCGCTGTTGCTTATGACGGAACACTTGATCTCAAGACCATCACCATCCCTCATTTCCTCCGTGTACAGCCCGGTGCTGAAGAAGATCAGGAAGCTGAGGCCGAGTGCGCTGAGATGAAGGCTGATGACGTTGAGGCTGCTGGCCTTGAGTTCGTCTATGAGGTTGTTCTTAACTACAAGATCGGAAAGCCTGTTACTCCTCAGGATGAGTTCGTTACCCTGACTGACGGTGTCTTTGTTCCTAGGACTTTCGAAACCTCTGGAACCGCCGCTATCGGACGTACTCCTATCATCCGTGTTAAGCTCATGCATGGCGAGGACATTGTCCAGGTCGCTTACATCAAGGTCTTCATCGCTGAAAGGGTTAATCCTAATCCTGAGTTCGAACTTGTCCCTGTCCGCCAGGATGGTAACAAGGATCTCCCTCAGGGCGAGAACATCTTCCGCTTCTTCTGCGACGGTGACGCTCTCATGACCACCGTTAAGGACATGAACGAGCTTATCTACAACCCGATGCAGATGAGCAAGGATCAGTTCCACCTCCTCTACACCAACATCAAGGCTATGCCTGCAATGAAGGAATCCGACAAGTCCAAGGAGAACGATCTTACTCTCGGTACTGTCGAGGATGTCGTGGTCGATCCTGTTGAGGGTACCCATGTTATCAAGTGGACCCTCGAGGCCGGTGACCTCTGGGAGTTCTCTGGTGAGGAAGTTGCTGTCATCGCCAGGTACTACAACAAGGACAATGAGAACATCTATGTTGACGTTCTTCTCACTGCTACCGTCGCTGACGCTCTCAAGGGTGTCAACCTCGAGTCTGCCAAGGGTGACTACATCACTGAGTACTGGACTCCTAACTTCGAGGCTACCAAGTACAATGTCAATGTCCCTGCTCTTAAGGACTCCGCAGATGAGGCTGTGAACTGCCAGTTCGAGAACGATATCAACGCTTCCTTCATCACCTATCCTAGGACCGATCCTAACGCTGGTAAGCTGAAGGTTGAGAATGTTGACTCTGTCTACTACTACTTCTGCGCACCTCACATCATGGGTGACAAGGAGAAGGGTATCGATCCTATCGCTAAGATTGGTAAGCTGAATGTATCCTTCAGGGTCAGTGATGCTGGCGACAGCCTCTATGCTACCATTCTCAATGATAAGGGTGAGGAAGTTACCGAGGAAGAGCTCGTTGCCAACATTGTCAACGAACCTACCGAGAAGGGTGACACCAAGATCTGGAACATGTTCAAGTATGTCGAGGGAGAGACCGTCGCTGACACCCTCCTGAACACCGGCGAGATGTACACCTTCATTGGAGCTACCGCATACCTCTGCACCGATAACGAGGAGGATATGAAGGAAGTTGCTGTCACCTTCGATAGCAACGATCACTTCAGGGCTAACATCCTGCGTCCTCTTACCGTCTCCACCAAGTCTAAGGAAGGCTTCATCGACGCTGTCGACTTCGGTGAGAAGGGTTCATGGGTGAAGATCGAGGATCTCATCGATCCTGTTGATTGGCGTGGTCGTCTCTTCAGCAAGTACACCAACTACTGGGGCTACTACGGACCGTTCGAGATTGTCGTTGACATTGCTACCGCAGAGTGCGACCTCAATGGCGAGCGTCAGCTGGTTCCTCAGACCATCATCCTGACTCAGGTTGAGGCTGGTGCTACCACACTGAAGGATCCTGTGACCGGTAAGGAAGTCCAGCTCAGCAAGGCTGATGCTAAGAACATCAACGGTTACCTGACCTACAAGAACAACGGAACCAATGTTACCAAGGACTTCAACATCTACGTGAAGGCTAAGGTTGGCTATGGCTTCGGTTGGATCGACAGCGACTGGATCACCATCCCTGTTGCAAAGACCATCGGTCAGTAAGAGTTCTTACACCTAAAATCTGGAAGGACGCCCAAAAGGGTGTCCTTCCTTTTTTATTGGAATAATATTTGCTAACTTAGTCTCGGTTAATTCTGTTTCACTTGGTATGCGTAATCGATTATTCCTATCATTTGTACTCTTGCTTGTTGCTTCTACAGTTGCTTTCTCTCAAAGCAAGGAGAAGAAAGCTAAGATACAACTTGATTCCACACAGGCGAGTATCGGTACCTTTCCTAAGAGCAATAGTTTGAAGACAACAGTCTTCACTTTCAAGAATGTTGGGAACGACAAGCTTGTTTTCTACGGTGCTGCACCTAATTGTGGTTGCGTTACCGTTTCCTATCCGGACAAGCCTATCAAACCTGGTAAGAAGGGAAAGATAACTGTGACTTTCGACGGAAAGCATAAAACTCCGGCTAAATTCAGTCATAAGATCAATTTCTCATGCAATGGCTCGCCTGCTTATTTTACCTTGCGAGTTAATGGTGTAATGACCAAAAATTGACTGCTTACTTGCGCAATTCAAAAAATTGTGCTAATTTAGCAAAACTAAATGCGCAATTTATATTCATTACTATCATGAAACGTATAATCGCTATTCTTGCAAGCGTCGTTCTCGTCGCTTCACTTTCTGTTGCTAATGCACAGAAGAAGGATTTTGATCCGTACTGGTTCCTGCAGCTTCAGGCAGGTGCCGCCGAGACCATTGGTGAGACCAACTGGACTGACCTCCTTTCTCCGTCAGCCGCTGTCTCTCTCGGCTACCAGTTCTCTCCTGTCTTTGCTACCAGGCTCAATGTCAATGGTTGGCAGGGTAAGGGTGCTATCAACACTGGTCATGCTGAGGTCTACAAGTACAACTATGTAGAAGGTGCAATCGACCTCATGGCCGACCTTGCTTCCCTCTTCGGTGGCTACAAGTTTGACCGTACCATCAATCCTTACATCTTCGGTGGTGTTGGCGTGAACTATGCATTTGGCAACGACGAGGCTAACGCTCTCAAGGCCAAGTTCCCTGCTGAGAACTATCTCTGGGATGGCAAGAGCATTTCTCCTGCCCTCAGGGCCGGTCTCGGTTTCAACATCAGGCTTTCTGACGCAGTCGCCCTCAACCTCGAAGGCAACACAAGCTTCATCAACGACCACTTCAACTCCAAGGTTGGTTCCAAGGCTGACTTCCAGATTAAGGCTCTTGCCGGTCTGACCTTCAGCTTCGGTAAGGCCAAGCCTGCACCCGCTCCGGTCGTGGTTCCTGCACCTGCACCCGCACCTGTCCGCGAACCCGAACCTGTAGCACCTGTAGTGAAGGAGGAGCCCGTGATTGTAGAGCCTGCTTTCGAGTCTCTCCAGCGCAACATCCTCTTCGTGATCAACAAGTGGGACATCCGTCCTAGCGAGCAGCTCAAGATCGACGAGGTCGTCGCTGCCCTTAAGGACAATCCTGGAACCAAGGTCCGCATCTCCGGTTATGCTGACAAGGCTACCGGTACTGCCAAGAGGAACCAGTTCCTCTCCGAGAAGAGGTCTGAGATCGTTGCCCAGGCTATCATTGATGCCGGTATCGACAAGGATAGGATCATCACTGAATACTTCGGTGACACTGTCAATCCTTTCGAGACTCCTGAGCTCAACCGTGTGGCTGTCTGCCTTGTCAAGTAAGACAGATAAACTGCAAGAATCCGAAAAGGTGCAGACCATCAAAAGGTCTGCACCTTTCTTTTTTTGGGAAATAATGACTAACTTAGTATGAGTTATCTGCAAAGCTGTTTTCATGAACAATATCGGTTACATTTCCCAAATCATAGGCCCGGTTGTCGATGTCCATTTCGATTCTGCCTCCGATGAGAACGTCCTTCCCCGCATCCATGATTCGCTTGAGGTGGACAGGGGAGAAGGGAAGAGGCCACTCGTCGTAGAAGTCCAGCAGCATATCGGGGAAGATACAGTCAGGTGTGTTGCCATGGATTCGACTGATGGTCTCAAAAGAGGCTTGAAAGCCGTTAACACGGGGTCTCCCATTTCAATGCCGACTGGAAGCCAGATCAGGGGCAGGGTGATGAACGTCGTAGGGGACACTATAGACGGTCTTGGAGGGCTGGAGGGAGCCCATTCCCTTCCTATTCATAGGGAACCACCAAAGTTCGAGGACCTTACCACTTCCCAGGAGGTCTTATACACGGGAATAAAGGTTATAGACCTTCTGGAGCCTTATCTCAAAGGAGGAAAGATCGGCCTCTTCGGTGGTGCAGGAGTTGGCAAAACCGTGTTGATCAAGGAGTTGATCAATAATATAGCCAAGAAACACAATGGCTTCTCCATCTTTGCCGGAGTCGGGGAGCGTACCAGGGAGGGAAATGACCTTCTACGTGAGATGATCGAATCCGGTGTCATCAAATATGGAGATGACTTCCTCAAGAGCATGGAAGAGGGCCATTGGGATTTGTCGAAGGTCGATAGGAAAGAACTCGAGAAGTCCCAGGTCTCGATGGTCTTCGGACAGATGAATGAGCCCCCGGGAGCGAGGCAGAGCGTTGCACTCTCCGGTCTTACACTTGCTGAATCCTTCCGTGATTCGGACACTGGAGAAGGCCCCAGGGACATCCTGTTCTTCATTGACAATATTTTCAGGTTTACCCAGGCGGGTTCAGAAGTGTCCGCACTATTGGGCCGAATGCCTTCTGCGGTAGGATATCAACCTACCCTAGCCACAGAGATGGGACAGATGCAAGAGAGGATCACTTCTACCAAGAACGGATCCATTACTTCCGTCCAGGCAGTCTATGTTCCTGCAGATGACTTGACTGACCCTGCTCCAGCTACTACTTTCTCCCATTTGGATGCAACGACAGTTCTGAGTCGAAAGATAGCTGAACTTGGTATCTATCCTGCCGTGGATCCACTTGAGTCCACTTCCAGGATCCTGGATCCCAATATTGTCGGAAATGATCATTACGAGACCGCCCAGAGGGTAAAGCAGATTCTCCAAAGGTTCAAGGAACTCCAGGACATCATCGCTATCCTTGGAATGGATGAACTCAGCGACGAGGACAAACAGACCGTTAACAGGGCCAGAAGGGTGCAGAGGTTCCTTTCACAGCCTTTCGCTGTTGCTGAACAGTTCACTGGTGTGCCCGGTGTAATGGTGGACATCCAGGACACTGTTGATGGATTCAGGAGAATCCTGGATGGTGAGGTAGACTACCTTCCTGAACAGGCTTTCCTGAACGTGGGTACCCTGGACGATGCTATCAAGAAAGGTGAAGCAATCCTATCTCAGGCTAAATGATAATCCTGGACATCATATCTCCCGAACGTACTCTCGTGCACGAATCGGTCCTCAGTGTCGAACTCCCAGGAACCCTGGGACGGTTCGAAGTACTGAAGGATCATGCACCGCTGATCTCTTCGTTGGTTGAAGGGAACATAGTGTACAAGATAGATGGGGATAAGGATGGCAGAATCACTATTTCTTCCGGTTTCGTGGAAGTGTGCGACAATCATGTAACTGCTTGCGTAGAACTATGAAAACCTGGAGATTAATATTCATCTTTTTATTGCTGCTGCCTCTCTGTGCTGTGGCACAGGAAGCCCCGGACACTGAGGTCGACCTTGACATGGATGAATATCTCTACGGCCATGTTCGTGATTCCTACGAATGGCACATAACCACTGTCAACGGCAAGCCTGTCAGCATTCCACTTCCGGTCATAGTCATAAGCAAGACCGGCAAGGGGCTCCGCGTTTTCTCCTCAAAGCATTTGGAAGAAGGTGAGTATCAGGGATTTAGGATTGCTGAATCCGGCAAGTACGAGAACAAGATAGTCGAAGCCGGCCCGGATGGTTCTGAAATCCGTCCCTGGGATTTTTCCATCACCAAGAATGTCCTGGGGCTTTTGATCAACAGCGCCCTTCTGCTCTTCATAGTGCTGGGTACGGCAAGATGGTACAGGAGGCACGATGCCACCCAGGAGGCTCCAAAGGGTGGAGTGGGAATAATGGAAATGCTTGTTACAATGGTCGAGGACGACATCATCAAGGATTGTGTCGGAGAGGACTATAGGAAGTATTCCCCTTATCTCCTGACAGCATTTTTCTTCATATTCATAAACAACTTGATGGGTATAGTGCCCTTCTTCCCAGGAGGTGCAAATGTTACCGGCAACATTGCCGTAACTCTCGTTTTAGCACTGTTTACTTTCTTTACAGTCAATATATTCGGAAACAAGCATTACTGGAAGGATATCCTTTGGCCAGATGTTCCGACTTGGCTGAAAGTACCTGTCCCGTTGATGCCGGCGATCGAGATCATCGGCATGTTCACCAAGCCTTTCAGCCTCATGGTCAGGCTTTTCGCTAACATTCTCGCAGGGCATTTCATGATTCTGGGAGTTGTGGCGGTTATCTTCCTTACGGCTAAGATGGGCGCAGCTGTCAACGGTGGATTGAGTGCTGTGGCTGTCATCCTCGGGGTGTTCATGGACTGCCTCGAGCTTCTGGTTGCATTCATCCAGGCATATGTGTTCACAATGCTCTCGGCAGTCTTCATCGGGCTGTCCAGACAGAAAGCAGAAACTGATTAATTTTTAATATAATAGCATTATGTTACCATTAGCTTTTTTACTTCAGGCAAGTATGTCTCTCGGTGTACTGGGCAAGGCGGTTGGAGCTGCTTTTGCAGCATTTGCTGCGGCTTTCGGTATAGGTAAGATCGGTCAGGCCTCCCTTGAGGCAGGAGCACGCCAACCTGAGCAGGCCGGTCACTACAGGATGACCGCCATCATTGTCAGCGCTCTTATCGAAGGAGCCTGCCTCTTTGCAATAGTAGTCTGTCTCATAGCAAAGTAAGATGTCACTCATCACTCCTGATTTCGGATTGCTCGTGTGGATGACGCTGATTTTCGGCATCGTCTTCTTCGTGCTTGCGAAGTGGGGATTTCCGATGATCATCGACTCGGTCCAAAAGAGGGCAGACAGGATAAACGATTCGATCAGGCAGGCCAGGGAGGCGGAAGAAAAGCTCCGCAATCTTGCTTCCGAGCAGGCTGCGATCGTTGAAGATGCCCGCAAGGAGCAAAGCAGGATCCTTAAGGAAGCTGCTAATGCCCGTGACAAGATGGTCGAACAGGCCAAGGTCCAGGCACAGGATGAAGCATCCAAGATCCTGGAGCAGGCCCGTGTCCAGATCGCTGCCGAGAAAGAGAGTGCTCTCAGGGACATCCGGAAAGAAGTTGCACTACTTTCCGTCAATGTTGCCGAGAAGGTCCTTAGGAAGGAACTTGACTCTGGCAACGAGCAAGACGGACTGGTAGGAAGGTTTATTGATGAATTGAGGTCATGAGCGAGGGAATCATCGCTTCACGTTACGCAAAGGCCCTGTTGAAACTGGTCGATGAGACCGGTAACGGGGAACTTGTGGTTAGTCAGGTCCAGGAGCTACAGGAAGCCATGGGCTCGGTCCATGAATTGCGTCGTGTTGTTGATGACAAGAAGACTGTCTCTCCCGAACAGAAGATAACCCTTTTTGAGACTGTAATAGCGGGGAAGGGTGAAACTCTGGCCCCTGAGATCATCAAGTTCATCGGTCTTATGGCAAAGAATGGCCGTTTGAGTGATATAAGGTTCATTTTCAACAGCTTCGTGTCACTCTATTACAAATCACGCGATATTGTCCGCGGCAGACTTGTTTTTCCTGCATATGACGCGGTTTCGCAGGATTTGGAGGATAGGATCAGGACCTTGATAGAATCCCGGACGGGGAAGAAACTCCTTCTCAAGACTGAAGTTGATGAGTCTTTGATAGGCGGCTTCCTTCTGGAAGTCGAGGATCAGTTGCTGGATGCCTCGGTCTCCCATCAACTCGAATTGATCAAGCGGCAGTTCGTGGAACGTAACCGCAGAATAGTTTAGTTTTTTATGGCGCAGAACAATATCAAACCAAGTGAAGTTTCCCAGGTGCTCCTTCAGCAGTTGAAGGACATCGATACCTCCCTTCATTTCGAAGAAATCGGCAAGGTGCTCCAGGTCAGCGATGGTGTTGCCAGGATGTATGGCCTGACAAATGCCGAAGCCGGGGAGTTGCTCGAATTCGAAAGCGGAGTGATGGGTGTCGTGATGAACCTGGAGCAGGACAATGTCGGAGCCGTCCTACTCGGACCTACCGATGAGGTAAAGGAAGGCATGACCGTACGCCGTACCGGGCGTATTGCTTCCATCAAGGTAGGAGAATCCATGCTGGGCCGTGTGGTGGATCCTTTGGGAACACCTCTGGACGGACTCGGCAACATCGAAGGAGAACTGGTGGAGATGCCTCTCGAGCGAAAGGCTCCGGGAGTAGTTTACCGTCAGCCAGTTACGGAGCCGTTGCAGACCGGACTCAAGGCAATTGATGCCATGATTCCTATCGGCCGTGGACAGAGGGAGCTCATAATCGGTGACCGCCAGACCGGAAAGACGGCGATAGCTATAGATACTATCATCAACCAGCGTTCGTTCTACCAGTCAGGAAAGCCCGTTTACTGTATCTACGTTGCGGTTGGCCAAAAAGGCTCCACGGTTGCCAACATAGTCGAGACCCTTCGCGCCAAAGGGGCTATGGACTATACGATCGTGGTAGCAGCTACAGCAGCCGATCCTGCTGCACTTCAGTATTTTGCGCCCTTTGCCGGGGCTGCCATCGGGGAATATTTCAGGGACACAGGCAGGTCTGCTCTGGTCGTCTATGACGATCTCTCCAAGCAGGCGGTTGCCTATCGTGAGGTTTCCCTGATCCTCCATCGTCCTTCAGGCCGTGAGGCCTATCCCGGAGACGTTTTTTATCTCCATTCCAGACTTCTGGAGAGAGCGGCCAAGATAATCGACCAGCAGGAAGTGGCGGAACAGATGAACGACCTTCCGGATTCACTTAGAGGAAAGGTCAAGGCTGGTGGCTCTTTGACTGCTCTTCCCATCATCGAAACCCAGGCCGGAGACGTCTCAGCCTACATTCCCACCAATGTCATTTCAATTACTGACGGACAGATCTACCTGGAATCCGGACTGTTCAACCAGGGGCAGAGACCAGCTATCAATGTGGGTATTTCGGTCTCCAGGGTCGGTGGCTCGGCACAGGTGAAATCAATGAAGAAAGTTGCAGGAACACTTAAGATCGACCAGGCACAGTACAATGAGCTGGAGTCTTTCTCCAAGTTCTCATCTGACTTGGACAAGGTGACGGCTATGGCTCTCGACAAGGGTCGCAAGAACAACAAACTGCTTGTCCAGGCACAGTATTCTCCGATGCCGGTAGGGGAGCAGGTCGCGATCCTGTACTGTGGCACACATTCTCTGATGAGTGAGATCAAGACAGATCAAGTGCCTGAGTTCCAGACTCTTTTCCTCGACCGAATGAGGGCAGCCCATCAAGATGTCCTTGATCTCCTGGGAGAGGGGAAGATCAATGAAGAAGCTACCAAGGTTCTTGAAGAGACCGCTGACGCAATAGTCAAAACTTTAGTAGCCTGATGGCTTCCCTGAAAGAAATAAAAGGCAGGATTGCTTCCGTCGGGAGCACGCTGAAGATAACTTCGGCTATGAAACTCGTTGCTTCCGCCAAACTTCGCAAGGCACAGCAGGCGATTGGGAACATGCTGCCGTACGAGAACCACCTCCATAGGATCCTGGTAGATCTTATGTCCACTACTCCTGTAATCGGATCGGAGCTACTGGTTTCACGGCCTGTCAAGAGGGTGGCGATAGTGGCTTTCTCGTCAAATTCTTCCCTCTGCGGAGCTTTCAATTCCAACGTTGTCCGGGAAACCATATCTGTGATCAATGAATATCGTTCCACAGGCCTGGATGATTCTGACATAAAGGTTTATCCGGTTGGTCGGAAGATCCAGGATGCAATGAGGAAGGTTGGCTTCCCTGGCGCTGCTGACTATTCCAGGATGGCGGAATCCCCGAATTATGGAGCTGCTGCCACTCTAGCCCAGGAACTTCTGAACGGCTTCACTGATGGTATTTTTGACAAAATTGAGCTTGTTTACAACCATTTCAAGTCCACCGCATCCCAGCCGACGACCAGGCAGGTTTACCTACCCCTGAACCTGGATGAAGGGCAGATTGACCTGAATGCCGGGAAGCGCCCCAATGTCGTCGAGGAAGAAATACCCAGACCCAGAAATCCAGAAGACCTTATCGTCGAGCCCTCTCCTGCCGAACTGCTGGAGGTCCTTCTGCCCAAGGTTATCCGCTTGAGGATATTCACAACCCTTCTTGACAGCAATGCTGCTGAGCATGCCGCCAGGACAGTCGCAATGCAGACTGCAACGGACAATGGTAATGACCTACTGGAGGAACTTACCCTGGAGTACAATAAGGGGCGCCAGCAGAAGATCACTTCCGAGATTCTGGACATAGTCGGCGGATCGATGCAATGATCATGAGGAGACTACTTGCAGCCTTTTTCCTTATGGCCTTTCTGGGATGTTCCGGGCATACATCCGGGAAGGTCATTCTAGGTGATGAACGATTCGACCGGTATGTCCCAAGCCTTGTAGGAAAGAAGGTCGCTGTGTTCAGCAACCATAGTGGAATAGTCGGAGATGTGGTAAACGGCTCGGAATTCGGGCCACATCTGGTGGATGTGCTTCTGGACAAGGGGATTGACATTCGCCTTATCTTCTCTCCTGAGCATGGATTCAGGGGTACTGCGGATGCTGGTGAAAAGGTTGGGAATGGCGTGGACTCCCAGACAGGAGTTGAAGTTTTCTCACTTTATGGAGGCGGGAACCGTAATCCGGACAAGGAGGTCATGGATAGGTTTGACGTCCTTCTTATAGACATCCAGGATGTCGGTCTTAGATACTATACTTACTATATAACCATGCTTCACCTGATGGAAGCCTGTGCCAGGGATGGAAAGAAGGTGATCTTGCTGGACCGGCCGAATCCTAACGGCTTCTATGTGGACGGTCCAATCCTTGATATGAAATACCGTTCCGGCGTAGGATGGCTTCCGATTCCGACCGTTCATGGAATGACTCTCGGAGAACTCGCTCTGATGATCAATGGGGAGGGCTGGCTCGAAGATGGATTAAAATGTGACCTGGATGTGATCCCGTGTCTGGGGTACACTCATTCGACGAAATATTCATTGATCATGCCTCCTTCTCCTAATCTGAAGGATATGAGGGCGGTGTATCTCTACGCTTCCACTTGTTACTTCGAGGGCACTGTCGTCTCGCTCGGAAGGGGGACTGATTATCCTTTCGAGATGTTTGGCCATCCCGGGATGAAGGAATATACGTTCACATTTACACCCCGAAGCGTTCCCGGGGCGAAGAACCCACCCCTTAAGGATCAGGAGTGCCATGGGATCGATCTCCATGAAAAACCTCTTGAAGAAATCTGGGACGAAGGGATCAATCTTGAATATGTTTTAGAGGCTTTCAAGGCTCTGGACATGGGAGAGGCCTTCTTCGGGAAGAACAACTTCTTCGACCTTCTTGCAGGGACAGGGTATATCAAAGAGATGATTATGGCCGGTGCCTCAGCGGAGGATATCAAGTCCAGATGGAAGGATGACGTGAAAGCCTTCAAAACCAGGCGGAAACCTTATCTCCTTTACGATGAATAAGGACAAAAATATAACGGAAGCGTGTCTCACGACCGGCTTCCGTTTATTCGTTCAATACTTATGAGAAAATTATTGAGTCAGTTTTTGGTTTATGAGTAAAAAATTATGTCGATTTGATTTAATACCATTTCCGTGCCAAAACACGTAATAAACCGAGAGAACTTGAGTATTTTTTTGTTATATTTACATATTCAATGATTAAACACTAAAACATGGTACGTAGAGATTTCTTAAAAGCTTCCGCTATCGGAGCAGCGGGCATCATGATGCCTGCAGGTTTGGTCAGTGCCTCGGCAGCTCCGGCCGTTGCACCCAAAAAATCCGCCAATGGAAAGATCACCATGGGCTTCATCGGTCTCGGCCAGCAGGCCATGTATCTCCTCAATGGCTTCATGTCGATGGATGATGTCAGAGTGGTTGCCGGATGTGATGTCTATGACATCAAGAGGGACCGCTTTGTAAAGAGAGTGACGAAGCACTATCAGGAGAAGGGAGAGAAGAAGGTGAAAGTCGATGTCTATGAGGACTACCAGGATCTCCTTGCCCGTCCTGATATCGACGCCGTTGTGATCGCTGTTCCTGACCACCAGCATGCTATCATCGCCATTGCAGCCTGCAAGGCAGGTAAGGACGTCTATCTTGAAAAACCTCTCACTTTAACCATATATGAAGGCCAGCAGCTCATGAAGGCTGTCCGCAAGTACAACAGGATCCTCCAGGTCGGTAGCCAGCAGCGTTCCAGTGACGAATTCTTCCATGCAGCATCCCTCGCCCGTGAGGGTGAACTTGGAAAGATCCAGAGAGTAAAGGTCTATGTCGGAAGGAATGATGTGAATCCTGTCACCGGTGCTCCCATGCCTTGCAAGCTTCCTCATATGGAGGTTCCTGCAGGACTCAACTGGGACAAGTGGCTCGGACCGCTCCCGACTTCTGTCTATTATCATTCAGACCTGGATCCTATCATCTCCGATGAGCATGACGAGCAGCTCTGGGGAGCATGGCGCTGGTACACTATCTCCGGCGGTGGCTTGATGACGGACTGGGGCGCACACATGTTTGACATTGCCCAGTGGGCTCTTGGTAAGGACTGCAGCGGTCCCGTTGAGGTTATCCCTCCGGGCTACAGCTTCTATGACCATCTGACCTACAAGTACGACAACGGTGTGATAATGACCGAGGAACCGTTTGACGGTTCAACTCCCGGCGTCCAGATCTACGGAGAAGATGGTTGCTGGATCAAGGTCTCCCGTGGCAAATTCGCCGGCTCGGACAAGAGATTCGACATGAAGAAGTCCCTTGGAGACGACGATGTTCCTTATGAGACTAGGGTCGGCCACCACAGGAAGTTCATCGAGGCTATCAAGTCCAGGATCGATCCCAACGTTCCCGTCGAGGTCGGACACTCCTCCTGCACCGTCTGCAACATCGGCAATATCGCCATGGAACTCGGCAGGCCGGTTGTGTGGAATCCTATCGTCCAGAAGTTCATGCATGATCCGGAGGCTACCAAGCTCATGCACTATGAGTACCGTCCGGCCTACAAGAACGCTCTCGACGTTTAGCCGTTTCTATATCTAGCAGTATCTGCTGATAAAGACTATACCTGCTCGAACCGTCGCTTCGCGACCCCTCCCAGAGGGCCCTTCCCTCTTAACGTGCCGAGGGTGGCAGTGGTTCGAGCAGGTATAGTCTTTATCCGTATATGCTATTCCTGAAGATTCTTTTTGCGGGCGATCTTGAGGATAGGGGATGCAACTATGAATGAGACTGCGGTTGCGATCAGCATTCCAGCCAGTACTGCCAGGAATTTCCCCTTTGGCGCCATCGCCAGTATGGCTATCACACTTCCAGGAGCGGCAGGAGCCACCAGTCCAGTCCCGGTCAAGGTGTAGAAGAGAAGGGCTGAGAAACTACCGAGGATCGGAGCAATCAGGAGGGCAGGGCGGGAGAGTACATATGGGAAATATATCTCATGGATTCCACCCAGGAAGTGGATGACGGCGGCGCCGGGAGCGGACTGCTTCTCCATTTTGTCACCGAAAATAGAGCAGGCGAGCAACACGCCGAATCCGGGACCAGGATTCGTCTCGATCAGGAAAATTATGGAAGAGCCTATCTCGCGAACCTGCTCGACTCCAAGCACATCGAATATCCCGTGATTGATGGCATTGTTAAGGAACATGACCTTTGCAGGTTCCATCAGTACGCTGACGAGGGGCAGAAGCTTCTTTGCTATCAGCCACTCCACCGCGACCTTAAGGATTGTAGTCAGCCAGACCACTATCCCGCCAATGAGCAGGAAGGCGATAAGAGCCAGCGCGAAACCTATGATTCCAACCGAGAAGTTGTCCACAAGCACTACGAAGGCTTCGCCGACCTTCCCCTTTGTCCAGGAGTCGAATTTCTTGATGCACCATCCTCCGAGAGGTCCCATGATCATCGCACCGATGAACATGGGTATGTCACTTCCGACAATTACTCCGGCCGTTGCGATCGCTCCGGTAACACCACCCCTCACTCCATGGACCATGTTACCCGCAGTGTAGCCGATGAGCAGCGGGAGAAGATATTTCATCATGGGATCTCCTAGCTGTGCCAGCTTCTCATTGGGCATCCAGCCATTTGGAATGAACAGGGCCATTATGAAACCCCACGCGATGAAAGCGCCGATGTTCGGCATAACCATGTCGCTGAGACTACGGCCAAGATTCTGAAGGCCGGTCTTCAGCTTTCCGAGGATAGAAAGATTATTAGTCATGATCAAATATACTTAAATTCTTCGGATTCTTTGGTTATATTTGTGTAAAACCAACTATCATGGAAGAGAACTACGTTATAGGCATTGATTTCGGGACCGATTCTGCCCGTGCTATTTTGGTGGATGTCTCAGATGGAAGGGAAATGGCCTCCTGCACCAGTTATTACAAACGCTGGGCTAAAGGGCTCTATTGTGATACTTCCATTGACCGCTACAGGCAACACCCTCTCGATTACATCGAGTCTCTTGAGGAAGTCCTCACTGGAGTACTGTCCGATTGTCCTGACAAAGGAAGGGTAAAAGCCATAGCGATAGATTCTACCGGTAGCAGCCCGTGTCTGGCAGATGCGAACTTGAAGCCTCTCAGCCTCTACCCTGAATTCTCAGAGGATCCTGATGCAATGTTTGTCCTTTGGAAGGACCACACTTCGGAGAAGGAAGCTGCACGTATTATCGACCTGTGCACTTCTGGTGAGTTCCCCAACTATATATGTCACACCGGCAACACCTATTCCGCTGAGTGTTTCTGGTGTAAGGTCGCCCATGTACTCCATTCTTCAGATGTCCTTCGTGAGAAAGCAGTGACCGTCATAGAGGAATGTGACTTTATCCCTGCTCTCCTCACCGGATGTAAAGATGTCTCAGAGTTGAAGACCAGTCGTGGTGTCTCCGGTGAAAAGTGGCTTTGGGCCAAGGAATGGGGTGGATTCCCTCCTAGGGAGTTCTTCGAAGCCCTCGACCCGGTGCTCCTGCCCATGCTTGATCACATGCCGGATCCGCATTACTATTGTGAGGAAGCTGCCGGACGCCTGTGTGAAGAATGGGCTGCCAAACTCGGACTTTCTACTGACGTAGTTATCGGAGTCGGAAACATAGACAGCTATTCCGGAGCTGTCGGCGGTGGAGTGGCTTACAAAAAGATGGTCATGAATATGGGTACTTCCGCTTGTTACATAGCAGTCGTCCCTACAGAGATAATGGCCGGCAGGCTTATCGACGGAGTATTCGGTCAGGTCGACGGGATGATCCTTCCCGGCCATGACGGTTTCGAAGTCGGTCTTTCATCATTCGGGGATGCTTTTGCATGGCTCAGGCGTCTTCTTAGCTGGCCGATAGAGCAGCTTCTGCCTGATGATGCCGATCCCGGACTCAAGCAAAAGATGATTGAGCGGATCCTACCTGCATTGACTGTTGAGGCTGAAAAGCTCCCTCTTCGTCTTGAAGCCCCGCTTGCCACTGACTATTTCAACGGTCGGAGGAATCCTGTGCTGAACACTTCCATAACTGCTTCCTTGACCAGGCTGAAGATCCATACCTCTGCTCCTGAACTCTTCTATGCCATTGTGGAGTCAACTGCCTTTGCTACAAAAGCAATCCTGGATCACATGGACTCCCGAAATGTAGCCATTGACGAACTGATTGCAGTGGGTGGAGTCGCGCAAAAGTCTCCTTTCGTCATGCAACTGATGGCGGATGTGGTCCAAAGGGAGATTTCAGTTTCTGCTACAAAGAATGCCGGAGCCATGGGAGCGGCCATCCATGCGGCAGTCGCTTCAGGTCTCTATCCCAATGTACGTACAGCCCAGGATGCGATGTGTCCTCCTGTCATCTCCACTTACAGGCCGACTGCCGACCAGGCAAGGATCGATCTTCTGATGAAGCGCTATGAACGTTATCTTGATCTTGTACATTTCACTGAAGACCAACAGCATGCGTAGATTATTGCTTTTTTTCCTGTTTCTTGTTCCAGGTCTTTTCGCTATGAATGGTTGTGGAAAAGAGGATAAGCCTGTGGAAGGTATTTTTGCCAACCATAAACCTTATACCCGTTGGTGGTGGTTTTCTTCTAATATAGACAAGAAAGACGTCCGGGACCAGTTAGTTTGGCTTAAGGATCATTCTTTCGGAGGTGTGGAAATCGCCTGGGTGTACCCGATGTTCCTTTCATCTGATACTCCTCACCCAGATTTCCTGTCTCCCGAGTGGAGTGAACCGGTCGTCTATGCCAAGCGGGTGGCGGACTCCCTGGGTTTAGGATGTGACTTTACCTTTGGTTCTCTCTGGCCTTTCAATGATGTCAACCTTCCGGACGGCGACCAGACCAGGACATATTTCGATACCGTGGAGGTTGCTATCCGGCCTTACACGTGGGATCATCCCAAGGTGGCCCGTATCCTCAACCATCTTGACAAGGACGCTTTCTTCCGCTACGCTGACAGGATGAATAAGGGTCTGTCCGAAGCCTATAAAGGCTCCAAGTCGGGTCTTTTCGTGGATTCCTGGGAAGTTGAGACGGACGGTATGTGGACTCCGGGATTCGGAGAGCGTTTCCTTGAGGAGCATGGCTACGACATAGAACCCTACGTCCGTGACAGGAAGATAAATGACGAGAATGCCGAAGTGCGCTATGACTACATGAGCACCATTTCAGGCTATGTCATGAGGGAGTTCTACGGCCCCTTTGCCGAGAATGCAAGACGGACGGGAACCTTCTCACGAGCCCAATGCGGGGGTGCTCCCACCGATTTGCTTACAGCATTCACTCTGGTGGATATTCCTGAAACGGAAGCCATATTGTACGAACCTTCATTCAGCAGGATTGCCGCTTCGGCCGCCACCCTTGCCTCGAAGGAAGCGGTCTCGGCCGAGACTTTCACCTGCATGTACGGCTGGACCAGCCTTCGTTACAAGGACGGCCATGGCCAGAGCCCTCATCAGGGCAGGGAACAGATTGCGGACCTGAAACTAGTCTGCGACGCACTCTTTGCCAACGGTACCAACCAGATTATCTGGCACGGCTTCCCGTTCAATAAAGTAGGCCGTTCCGACAATTGGTTCTACACGACCTGCCAGTTGAGCACGGATCCTTCACACAACTTGACCGGAGACGAGCTGACCCGTTTCAATGAATATATGACCAGGGTTTCGGACTACATGAGGCGCGGCACCAACTACACCGACATGGCAGTCTATATTCCCCTCGAGGATTCATGGATGAAAGGTGCTTATCCTGAAGAGGTGACCAATATGATGTCATGGGCTCTCGGAGAGTATGAACTCCGTTACATAAAGACCCCCGAGGCCTTCAAGGGAATGCAACCGATGTGGGTGAACGGGAAGTTCCTTTCTTCTGCTGAATACAAGGACGGAAAACTCCATTGCGGTGATGCGGTCTTCAGTGTCCTGTACCTTGATGTCGAATACATGGAGTATTCTTCTCTCGAGAGTATCATCCGTCTTGCTAAAGAGGGATTGCCCGTGTACCTTGGCCGCACTCCCCATGAACCAGGAGTGGTCAAGCATCAGGACTATGATTCACTTTTGAGTGAATTGAAAGGAATTCCTTCAGTTTCTACAGAACTGTCAGCGGTTTCCCATCCTGCACTTGTCGAGGGAGTGGATCTGCCTGACTTCTGGTGCCGACAGGATGGTGACAGCTACTTTATTTTCTTTGCCAACCCCTTGTCGATGAAAGTAACCTATCCGATGGAGTATTGCTTTGCGTTCACCGATAAGGGAAGTGTTCGGGATATAGTCGTAAATCATCACGGGAAGAGTGACAGGGTCTCCCTCGAATTCCGTCCGATGGAGTCGCTGATGCTTCAGGTTACCCCTAAGGGCGTAAAGAAGATTGATCTGGGTTACATCCCGCCAGTACTACCAAAAGACTGATGACAGGATTAGCTTTCCTCGCCGCTTTCGTGGTGGCGATTGTATTGATGATAGTCATGGTGGCCAGGCTCAGGGTACACCCCTTCCTGGCGATAATGGCCATATCGCTCCTGCTTGCCTTGCTTGCGGGGATTCCGCTGGTGGAAGTCCCCGGTGTAATCGGTTCAGGATTCTCCCTGACCTTTACTTCCATTGGTATAGTAATCATATTCGGAGCCTTCATCGGAGCGGTGTTGGAGAAGACCGGGGCTGCTTTCAAACTTGCTGACCTCGTGATCCGCCTGGTCGGTGAGAAGAATCCTACCCTCGCAATGGAACTCATGGGCTGGGTGGTCTCGATCCCTGTGTTCTGTGACAGCGGTTTCGTGGTCCTGGATCCTGTCAGGAAGGCGATGGTGAGGCGTACAGGTGTTTCCAGCGTAGCAATGACACTCTGCCTTTCTTGCGGCCTCTATGTCTCCCATGTTTTCATTCCACCGACTCCTGGCCCCATCGCTGCTGCCCAGGCCCTTGGAATTGGTGAGGACCTGCTGCTTGTAATGGGAGTCGGTGTGCTCTGCTCGGTATTCCCGATGATTGCCGGTTATCTGTTTGCACGTTATGTCGGGCGTGGTCTGACTAGCAAGGAAGAAATAGGCAGTCAGGAAGAAATCGTTCCTACCTATGAGGAGATAAAGGCTTCTTTCGGCCCCCTCCCGGGAACTGTTGATGCCCTTGCCCCACTTCTCCTCCCCATACTTCTCATGGCGTTCGGTTCAATAGCCACAATGTCCGGGTGGGGCGGGTTTACCGGTGATCTCCTGAAATTCCTTGGTACCCCTATTATGGCGCTTTCTGCAGGAGGGGTAATGGCAATAATCCAGTTATTCCGTTCAGGGAAAGGGAAAGATTTCTTTTCCTTGACCGACAATACCCTTAAGACCGTCGGTCCCATCCTTTTCATTACGGCAGCCGGAGGGGTCCTGGGAAAGGTCATTGCTTCATCGGACCTTGTCGGATTCATCTCATCCCACTCATCCGGCATGGAGGCTTTGGGAATCCTCTTCCCCTTTATCCTTGCATCCATCCTTAAGACTGCGCAAGGCTCATCTACCGTGGCCATAACCACCACTGCCGGAATTGTTGCACCACTCCTTCCTGCCTTGGGATTGGTCTCACCAGTAGAGATCTCGCTTGGGATAATGGCCATAGGTGCCGGTGCCATGACAGTTTCACACGCTAATGATTCCTATTTCTGGGTGGTTACCTCCTTTGGTGGGATAAAGGTTGATGACGGTTATCGATCCCAAACCATGTTGACTCTGGTCATCGGAGTAGCCGCGATGCTGGAGATTTTCCTGCTGAGGATGTTTTTTTAATTAACGAAAAACCCCTGCAGTACAAACTGCAGGGGTTTTCTGCGGAGAGAGCGAGATTATCCGTACATTTTGGCCGATTTTGAACTATACTCAAAAACTCTGTTTATACGTGCGTATAAGCCGTTATTCTTTTAGTGTATTTTATTGCATTTTATTTTGTTTTATCGGAAAGTGTGCGTAACTTGCGTGCGTAAATTCAAACCGTGCGCAAGATGCCTGTTAAATTCTACCTTGACAACCGCCCAGGAAAGTCCGGCGATGCCCCGATAAGGGTTTCAATAGCCCTGTTTGGGGATCGGTTTATAACCTCAACCGGGTACGCAATCAATCCGGACAAATGGAACGCCGAAAAAATGAGAGTGAAGCAAGGGGCCACCAACGCAAAGAAGATCAACTATAATACGATCAATGCGAAACTAGGCCGGATTGCTTCATACTTCGAAGCGATTGAGGGCGCACCCACCAGGCCGGAAAACGTGGATATTAAGGCCTTGTTTGCCGCCGAATTTGGCAGGCCGAACGGCCCCGCCTCAACCGGACAGCCCGAATTCTTGACTTTTTGGGACTATTACGCAATGTTCTGCAGGGAGCGAGGCAAGCAAAACGATTGGACAAAGGCCACCTATCAAAAGTTTGACGCATTAAAAAACCACCTGCAGGACTTCAACCCCCGGACCGGGTTTGACACCTTCACGGAGTACGGTTTGCTACAATTTGTGGACTTTTGCCGCAATGACCTGGATATGAAAAATAGCACGATAGGCAAGCAATTGGGTTATTTGAAATGGTTCCTTAATTGGGCTACCGCCAAAGGGTACAACACCCGAACCGATTACCAGGCGTTTAGCCCCAAGTTGAAGCAGGCTGAAAACAAGGTGGTATTTCTGGAATGGTCTGAGTTGATGAAAGTCTATTCTTATCAGGTCCCAGAAGAGGGGGTAACTGTCAAGCTTATCAATGCCGCCGGAGAGGAATACGAGAAGAAAGTTGAGCATGCCGGAACGCTCGAAAAAGTGCGTGATGTCTTTTGTTTCTGCGCCTTCACTTCGTTGAGGTATTCCGATGCCTTCAACCTCAAGAAGTCCGATGTAAGAGACGGTTATATTTCTGTTACAAGCATCAAGACTCAAGATCTTTTGAATATTGAATTAACTGACCGTGCTAAGGCTATTCTGGATAAGTACGCAGATCTTGAAACATTTGGTAAGAAGGCTCTTCCTGTGTTGAGTAATCAGCGAATGAATGAATACTTGAAAGATCTGATGGAACTATGTGAGATTAACACCCCAGTAACCCAAACGTATTTCAAAGGTCAAGAGCGTATCGAAGTGACCCGGCCAAAGTACGAGTGCATAGGAACGCACACGGCCCGCCGCACTTTCATTTGCAACGCTCTTATGTTGGGCATCCCTCCGCAAGTGGTAATGAAATGGACTGGTCACAATGACTACAAGGCGATGAAGCCTTATATTGACATTGCAGATAGTGTGAAGGCTAAGGAAATGGACAAATTTAACAAGCTATAAAGTATGGTCTCAATCTATGACTTCAATCCGACTCAAACGGAGCTGATGCAGATATTCTCTCCTTTGCTAACAAACCAGAGCAAGGAAGAGTATCTTCAAGGGATGACACAGGAATCGCTATACATCGATGTAGCCTATCTTCTTTGGATTCGAGGCCAAAAGCGGAAGGCCAAATACTATCTTTCTAAGCTTGATCCTCAGCAGAGGATGGATTTCTTGAACTCAGTCAATGGCTTTTAATCATAAGACAATGGAACAGATAAGCAGAATTGCGCAAATTCACTATGAATTGCGGGCAATATCCAGGATTCAAGACCCGGAGGAAAGAGCCCGGATATTGCAGGATTACCGCCGGGAATTGGACGCAATCGGCGGGGGGCTGAAATCCACTATAAACGGCGATATTCCCGGCCTTTCGTTTGATGAATGGGTAAGGAATACGCCAGGGTTGTCAAAGGCCGAAAGGGACGATTATAGGGCTGTTCGTGGAGAATGGAACGAGTTGAACAAGGCGGCCGGAACTGAATTGCGGCGGCTCCGTTCGTACCGGGAAAAGTTTGACGGATCAAAGGCCGTATTTTCAAAGTGGTTCGATGCTCCGAGCGATAAGGCCGTATCGGAGATTTTCGCCGGGACTTTCAAGGTAAAGGATAAGGATAGCCGGATAACCTGGAGGGGTCGCCCCGTTGATGCTGTTCTGTTCGCCAGGGCCGCCGGAATCTCAACGGCGAACCTAAATGCGGTATTTGCTTCGACCAACGGGCGAAAATTCCAGGATTCGGCATTAAAACCCGATCGGCGAAAGAACACCGACACGCCCCGGCCGTTGCCGGAGATCGTTAAGGCCGTTGCCCGGTTCAAGAAAGTGACCGCCCCGGAGATAACCCAGGAATATAATACCGCTTTGTTGGGTTGAGGTAATAAAATAATGCCTGTCTATAGCTTTTGTGGAGTACCAAATTTAATCGTTTGGTACTCCATTTGGTACTCCGTGCATTTGTCACATGCTGTAAATCAGCAAGTTATAAATACGCCGGTGCTTTTAATAGGAGCAGAACCCGCACCGGAATTGTCTATAATTGTCTATAGATAATGTGGCGTAAATAATTGGTTTATAGTGGTTTGCGTTTGGTTTATTTGATTACTTTTGCATTGGACTTTGAACGCGCAAGCTCAAAAAGTAGTAATCGAATAGGAACAGTATGGAAACAAACGTAACTGAAAGCACCCCCGTTGCAATGCTGACCGTTGGACAGCTTGCCAACTATCTCAACAACCACCATGGCGAAACCCCGGCACCGGATCAGGACACAGGCCGTAAGGCTCACCGAGCAGCCGGGCCGGAACCTGGAACTATGCAAGGAAAATACGTTTACGGCCTACGTGGAATTTGCACCAGGTATGGAGTTGGCAAAAATACGGCCTGCAATTGGGCTAACGGTCTGTTAGCCCCGGCCGTAATCAAAGAGGGCCGGAAAATCATTGTTAACACCGAAAAGGCGGATTTAATTCTTGAGCAATGGACACAGGAACAGCGACAGCGGAAGGCCGCTCGATAGCCAGAGTGCAAGGCCGGGTGCTAGCTGTTCTAAAAAGTGGCGAACGATTAACGGCCCTGCAGATTGCCAAGCGTGCGTGTGTTACTGATCCAAGAGGACACATCGCAGCGTTGAGGAATAAAGGCATAGTCATAGCTGATGCCTGGATTAAATCTCCAGAGTGGGGAACCAGGTGCAAAGAGTATTATCTAATAGAGTTATTGAGCGATGAGTAAGAAAAAGTTACCGCAAGACCCTGAGCCACGCCCACGTTTTACCTTTTTACGCCAATGGTATGATGTAATACAAGATCTTGAACCAGAAGCGGCCAAGCAAATGTTATTGGCGATAGTTGAATATGCCTTCGATCTCAAGGAACCATGTTTTACAGACAAGTTGTCTCGTATAATCTGGAAGCAGGTTATTACTGGTCTAAATTACGGATGGATGAAATATAACGCCGGAAAGTTAGGAGGTGCACCCAAAGGCAATACAAATGCTTTAAGGTTCAAAGATAAGTCTCTTTAAAATGATGGTCCACTTCCATTCTAAACAACCAGAAAACAACCATAATTCAACCAGAAAACAACACTACATTACATTACATTGCATTGCACTACTTAACCGTTCGTTAATAAATTAACTCACTACAATCAACGCACGAGGATTATTGATTTCTTGAATATGGACCAGGAAAAGAGAAGCCGTGGCCGTCCTAGAGGACAGCCGAAGACAGGAGGCCGGAAGAAAGGCACACCGAACAAGATCACCGGAGACTTGCGAGGATGGCTTGACGGTTTCCTCAATGGGAATCGGGAGCAAATTGAGAAAGACTTCGCTGCACTGAAACCGGATGAGAGGATCTTCGCTTTCTCCAGGCTGATAGGGTACATAGTTCCGAAACAACAGGCGATAACTGTTGAGGCCCAGGTCGAAGCCGAATTTAAGCAATTGCAGAAGCTTTTGCGAGATGTTCCGGCAGAAGGGGCCACCCTTATTGCTGAGAAGATCCTTGAATTACAAGACAAGAACGAAAAAGAAGGCGATTTAAGCCAATATCTTATGAAAGATGACCCAGTCCACAATAACGACCGTGAATTATGAAATACTGGCTCAATAATGACGAAAAAAGAGCCTTGTTGGTAGCAGTTACCAAAGGCTACCTCGATACCGATGAGTTCCCAGGGCTCATTAAAGAGTTGCAAGGCGTTAATGCTTTCGAAGAGTTGATGAAAACCTTACCCGACAATCCCGAATAATAATTTCTAAAACAGATAAAAATGGAAAAAATAAAACTGTATTTTGATTGGTCAAAACATGAACGGCTGTCTGATAAAGCAACAGACTTGGCCAAATATGCGAACTCTGTTGCCATTCCCTTGTTAAAGGCTATGGACGTGCCTGTAACGTGGGAGAACGTGCTTTCCACATGCCGACACCCAGAACACCCACGCTATTACCTGGAACTTCAATTAAGAGGCACAAAGTACGAAAAAGCGGCCCTGAAGGAGCAGATTGCTAAAGAGTTTGAAAGAGTGTTCGCTGCCTTCAAACAGTCTGCAAAACGGCAGAATGTCGCAGGGGAGTATATTAGTTGTTGTCACCTCAACGGGGAGATAGTTGAGGTCAATAAGGAAGAACTTGAAGACATATCGACAGTCTGGCTTACAGATCCCAAAGAGATTGCCGCAAGGCGTGAGCATGAACAGTTGTGTAAGGCCCTTGAGGACTTTTGTCGAAGGGCTGGTGTCTGGCCCTGGCAGTTTGACAGCCTTTTTCAGGTCGATGTCAACAAAGAAGAAATACTACCTAATCCTTTTATCAATCCCTATCCGGAGATAGCCGCAAACACAAAAGAATAGCTCATTATGAGTACAATATCCATAAATTCGGATCTTTCAGAGATCCAGAAAAACAAACTCGAAGCATACAAGGAGCAAGGAGTCAACGTTGCTGTTATAGATCATATTGTCTTGCGCTGGCGTAAAAGAAATGCTATCACAAATAGTTGCGACTATCAGCAGCCAATCCGAGGACTTGATCCGCAATTATAAAACAAGTGACAAGACCCTAAAGCGTTGCATTTTGCAACGCTTTTTTCGTCGAACCGTTTCGATATGCAACGCTTTGATAATTAATTAGTTAAATGTTTGTAAAATAGAATGATTGTTCTTATTTTCGCAGGGTGACAACCTCGGTTTTTGTAAGTGAGTACCACCTTAATTTGATCAATTATCATGTTTGGATTATTATTCTATCGTATCTTTCCAAGATATGAAGCACGGGCCTGGTTGAAAGAATCCCGTGACTTTTGGCGTGCCGATGCTCGGAGACAAGCCCAAAAAGTACGTGCCGCTGAAAATCGAATCTCGGAACTTGAAAGCGAATTGAAATCTATACGCCTTGATTTCGGAATCAATAGAGATTTGGCCACATCGAGGGCCAAAGAAATAGAGTATTTTCAAGTATTGACTGAAACGATGGCCAAAACAATTGCAAGGTTAAGGGCCGCAGCATGTGTCAAGAATGAAAGTGGTCCACTTTTTAGAACTTCGTGTGATTCTTGCAGATTTGCCCGGTTTTTGTAACTTTGCCCCAGAGCGCGGCAGGCTTACGGGAGCAATCCCGTAATATGGGAGAGGTTGCCCACGCGGTAGCGTCTTAGCCGAGCAAGCCGCCTAACAATAAGTAGGCAGCTACGACCGGGTAAGTCTTGCAACTTGCCCGGTTTTTTGTAACTTTGTTTTGCCGCTGATGTTCAGCGGTACATTGAGCCGATTACTGGTTACATGCAGGTTCGTGTCTCACTTTTATTACTCTCTACGAATCAAGAGTGATAAATAGGGCATCAAAGTAATCTTTGTTAAGCCTGGGGTAATCTGGGAACCCCAGGCTTTTAATTGTCAGAACTGGCACAAAAAACGCACGGAATTCGCCAAAAAATGAGCGTAAAACCGTGCGTAATTTTTATAAAGCATTGATATTCAATGCAAAATGCGGAGAGAGCGAGATTCGAACTCGCGATACCCTTTTGGGGTACACACGCTTTCCATGCGTGCCTCTTCAGCCACTCGAGCATCTCTCCATGGCTAAGTCCCGTCAAACGGGACTGCAAATATAAGAAAAAAATCCTATCTTGTGGTATAAAACCTAAAAAATGATTTCCGTCATGAGATTCCTGCGGATTCTTTCCCTATTTATCCTGTTCCTTGCTCCTGCCATCACAGCCACTTCCGTTGAAACAGAGCGATATGTCTCTCCTCAAGGCAATAACAGTTGGCCGGGCACAAAGGCAAAGCCGTGGAAATCTCTTGAATATGCATTCAGCCAAATCATGGCAGGGGAGGGAGATGTCCGTCTGGTGCTTTTGGATGGGAATTATTATCCTGAAAATGCCCTTTCCCTTCAAGGGATCAGAGGCCGTTCCATCTCAATCGAGGCTGCTCCCGGAGCCTCCCCGGTCATCAGGGGAGACAGAAAGATAACCGGGTTCAGGAAGAATGGACAATTGCTTGAGGCAGATCTGACCCGTTCTGGAGTTCAGGATCTGGGAGGTGCCTGCCAAAAGGGCAATCTTGTGGACTTGTACTGGAAAGGAATACGCCAGTCAATTGCGAGTTATCCTGATTCGGGCTTCCTGATTGCTTCCGATGCCTTGGGAGAGACCAGGTTGGATGATGTTGGGCATAAGGAGGGGGTATTCAAATATGATGATGACTTGATTTCGTCATGGGCCGATGAGAAAGACGCGTGGATCTATGGTTATTTCCGGTGGGACTGGAGGGATGATTACGGGAAGATAGTTTCCATCGATACTTCAGAAAAGACCATCACCCTGAGTGAACCATGGCATAACTACGGATACAGGTCCGGTTTCAAATTTCGCGGGGTAAATCTTCTCTGCGCCCTTGACTCCCCAGGTGAGTATTATATCGACCGTGAGAAAGGGAAACTGTACTGGTTCCCACCTGAAGGCTATGTAAAAGGAGACGAGGTCAGCCTGTCAGTGTTTAATTCTGATGCTATGATGGAAGTGTCAGATTGCGAAGGAGTTACCATAAAGGGACTGACCTTTGCAGGAGGACGTGCAAACGCTGTTTCCGTCATTGCCTCAAGGGATGTCCTTCTGGATAGGATCAAAGTTTCCCGCTTTGGTGGAGATGCTCTTCATGTAAGCTCCTCGGAGAATGTAACTATCGAAAGCTGCCGTTTCGAAACCCTTGGCCATACCGGAATGAATCTTTCGGGAGGCGATAGACGCACACTCAGGCATTCAGGTTATTTGGTAAACAACACAATAGTAAAGGATATCTCCCTTTTCCGGCATACCTATGAGCCAGCCTTGATTTTCCAGGGATGTGGCCTTACGGTATCGCATTGTGAATTCTCCGGCTCGTCATCTTCGGCGATGCGTATTGAGGGGAATGATACAGTGATAGAGTATTGCCATTTCCATGATCTCGTCAAGGAGAGTGATGACCAGGGTGCGTTGGACATGTTCTACAATTATGGCTATCGTGGCAATGTTATCCGATTCAACCTCTGGGAAAACATCCGTGGGGGGTCGATCCACGGCTCTGCCGGAGTCAGGCTGGACGACATGATCTCAGGCCAGTATATTTACGGGAATATATTCAGGAATGTCGGAGGTGTCCATTTCGGAGCTGTCCAGATCCATGGAGGGAAAGACAATCTGGTGGAGAATAATTTAATCTATGATTGCAACTTCGGGGTCAGCTTCTCACCTTGGGGACAGTCCAGATGGGATGAGGCGCTGGAGAGGGAAGAGGTTCAGAAAAAGATCCATGGGGAAGTGGACATCGAATCCTCTCTCTACAAAGAGCGTTATCCCGAACTGAATGGTGACATCCATGCCAACGTCGACCGCAATATCGTCAGGAACAACCTGATTGTCGGATGCAGGAGGATGTTTTACGACGACAAGGGGCAGAATTATCTTCAAAACAATCACGGGATCTCGATAGGCGAGGATCCCGTGACTGAATCTCTTGAGTATTATCTGTTGCCTGAAGTCCTTGCGAAATACGGCCTGAAGCCGATCCCGTTCAAGGAGATCGGTCCGAAAAGCGAATGACTATTCTGACGTCAGGGTGTTCTGCTTCAGTTTCTCCACGTAGTCATCTATCCTGCGCAGCTGACGCGGGATCTGGATGCTTTGAGGGCACTTGGGAATGCACTGGCGGCAGCCTACGCAATGGCTGGCCTGACGGAGGGTCGGAATCGCCCGGTCGTAACTGACCAGGTAGGCCCTGCGGAGTTTCTGGTACTCTTCCTGTTCCTTGTTACGAGGGAAGTTCCCTTTGTTCACGTTGTTGTTGTAATGCATGAATATCCCGGGTATGTCAATACCGTAAGGACATGGCATGCAGTACTTGCAGTCATTACAGTCAATTGTAGGATAGTTGGCCATGATGTCTGCAATCTCGGTGTCCAGGAACGTCTTCTCATCCTCGGTAAGGGGTTTGAAGTCCATGAAAGTGCGGAGGTTGTCCTGAAGGTGCTCCATATAGACCATTCCACTCAGTGCAGTGAGGACTCTGGGGTACGAGCCTACGAACCGGAAAGCCCATGAAGCGAGGGATGCCTGCGGGTCGCGTTCCTTAAGGCGGTTCACGACATTCTCGGCTGGCCTTGAGAGACGTCCTCCCTGGAGAGGTTCCATGATCACTATCGGTAGCTCCCGCTTATCAAGTTCCTCATAGAGGTACTCGGCGTTGACATTCCTTACACCGTCGGCATGTTTCCAGTCGAAGTAGTTCATCTGGATCTGTACGAAGTCCCAATGGTACTTGTCGTGGAGGGCAATAATCTCGTCGAATGACTTCTGGTCTCCGTGGAACGAGAGACCCAGCTGGCGGATCTTGCCCTTTTCCCTCTCTTCCAGCAAGAAGTCAAGGACCCCGTTATCTTCGAAACGTCCCTTGAAGCCCAAAGCGCCTCCGCGGCCGAGGGAGTGGAGAAGATAGTAATCAAGATAGTCAGTCTGGAGGTTCTTGAAAGAATTGTTATAGAGATGCATGGCGACTTTACGGTCGTTGCTGCTCTGGTTCGACATCTTGGTGGCAATGTAGTAGCTGTTCCTTGGATGTCTCTTCAAGGCTATTCCAACGGCTTTCTCCGACTGACCCTGAAGATAAACAGGGGCGGTGTCGAAATAATTGACTCCATGTGCGAGGGCATAGTCAATCAGGTTGTTGACATTATCCTGGTCAACGATGTCTTTTCCATTGCTGTCCTTCTTCATGGTGAACCTCATGCAACCGTAGCCGAGCAGGGAGACCTGGTCTCCGTTGCCAGGGTTGGTACGGAGTTCCATCTTTCCGGTTTCGAGAGGATCCTTGCCATCATTGGTGACAGTATTTGCCACTACTGTCTCCACAGTTTTCTTGGGTGCACATGCACCTGCCATGGCAACGGCTCCGGCGATGGCAGCGCCTTCACCGGTCTTCTTGAGAAATTCTCTTCTGTCAATATTCTTATTCATGGCGTTGTCAGGCTTTATGATGAATCTGGTATCCGTTTACAGTAATAGCGCTGATCGGGCGGGCAGGGCAAAGGTTCTCGCAGGCTCCGCATCCGATGCAAAGCTCCTCTTCCACTGAAGGGACCATTACCCTCTTGCCGTCTTCCCTATCCTTGCGGACCATATGGATAGCTCCGACAGGGCAGTGACGAGAACAGTTGCCGCATTCTTCGACTTCTCCGTTTTCTACAAGGCAGAGCATGGTCTGAATGCTTGCGGTTCCGACCTTCCATTGAGTCTTTTCCTCAGGAGTGATCTTGAGAATCGCGCCTGTAGGACAGACCTCGGAGCACTTGACACATTCGGGACGGCAGTAGCCGCGCTCGAATGACATCTCCGGCTGCATCAGGTGACTGAAATTCTTTGAGGGCCTGAGGACATCGTTAGGACATACTGAGACGCAAAGCTGGCAGGCTGTGCAGTGTTTATAGAAAGCTTCTACGCTCTCTGATCCGAAAGGAGTGATCTCCATGGAGCGTTTCGGAGCAACCTTGGGAATGATGTCTGCAAAGCCACCTTCACCTTGGATTTCGACCGGTGCGTCTTCATCAGTCTGTGCACGTGCGGGAATCGCTGCTCCGCCAAGCGTAATCGCACTACCTATCAAGAAGGCACGACGAGTTTTGTCTGCCGGAGCAGCCTCCGGGCTTTCAGATTTCCGTCCCCAGGCGAAACGATACTTCAATGCTCCAAACTTACAGTTGTCGAGGCAGTTGAAACAGTCCACACAGCGGGAATAGTCGATCTTCTTTCCTCCGTCGATGTCGATGCAGGACGCCTTGCACTTTTTCTCACAGACATGGCAACTCTTGCACTTGGACGCATCGATTACAGGACGGAACATTGCAAACCTCGAGAAGAAACTCAAAGTCGTTCCGACAGGGCAGATTGTGTTGCAGTAAGTCCTGCCGTTCCTCCAGGCAAGGATTACAACCACTATCAGGGAGACAAGGGCGACAATGAATGTAGGCAAGCTCTTGAGCCAGACATCCTTTGTATAGAAGGCGTAGCTGTCTCTGCGCTCGGCAATGGCAGCTAACAGGTTGTTACACCACTGCCACACCGGGGCCAGGAGATTCTGTACGATCCTTCCCCATGAACTGTAGGGTGCCAGGAGGGCGACAAGTGCATTGATTCCGGCTATGAAGGCGACTACGAAAAGCACCCACACTCCATAGCGCAACCATTTGATTTCCTTTGAATAGGAATACTTGCCTTTCTTTCCTTTCCTGCTCAGGTTCGCCACACCGTCCTGGAAAACTCCAAGAGGGCATATTACCGAGCAGTAAATCCTTCCGAACAGGATAGTCAAAACCAGCAAGGCGATAATGACGACCAGGTTAAGCGCCAGTACGGCCGGCAGGAACTGGATCTTTGCCAGCCAGCCGAGCCAATGGTGCAATGTTCCGGAAAAATCCAGGAAGAGCAGGGTGACGGCCACAAAACAGAGGGCCGCCAGGATGACTCTTATTTTCTTAAGCATACTGATGATAGGTTTGTCCGTTCGGACAAATATAACCAAAAATGATTAATCAATAATGATTAATACCAAGGATTTGTGAGAAAAGTCGAGTTTGACCGTATCTTCAGAGGTACGGTTCAGGGTAGCTTTCCACCAGTTGTCGAAAACCACATCGTCGGTAGCCCATTCGAGTCCTTTGGATTTAAGTACAAGAGAATTGTCAGGGCTGAAGAGGGAGATACGGCGACCCTTCCCAAGGTATAGTTCGCAACTGTCAGTTATGGCGAATGAGGTGGAATAGTCGGAGACCATGTCGATATTCAAGCCGGGCTCGGCAGCAGCATAATCCATAAGCAGACCGAGATTCCCGACTGTGTGGTCCTCCCTTTTCCCGGTCGCAGCGATTAAATGGACCGTATCCACGTCCGGATAATGGTCGAGGACGAAATGAAGGGCTTTGGTTATATCGTTGTCATCCTGCTCTTCAATTCTGATTATCAGGTGGGAATAGTCTCTGGCGAGTCCTGGCCTCATAGAGTCCATATCTCCCACGATAGCATCCGGTTCCCTTCTTGAATGTCCGAAAATCTTATAGCGGTTCCGTAGAAATGCCATAAGGGCATTGCCGTCGCAGCAGACGATAACATCGGCCTGGCGGACAAGTTCCCTGGGATATGCTTTTCTCGGGAATTCTCCACCACCTATGATCACTGCCGTGCTCATGACTGTCGTGTCTTTTCGATTTCGGCCTTGGATGTGCCGGGAGTGGTTGAATAGGATTCAGGATCGCGGAAACCAAGGAGGAATGCACCGATGTCCATCCGTTTCTTCCCGGCCAGTTGGACTTCCTTGATTGAGATGGCCCCGTCAGCTGTCGTTATCCACAAGAACGTTTTTCCGTCGGACATCACGCTGCCAGGTTTGTTTGAATTCCGATGCTCAGGATAAGCCGGTTCGGCAGAATAGATCTTGAGCTGGACGGGAGCTGATCCATCCTTTACGAGTTCGGTGAAGGCGGCAGGGTAGGGACTCAGACCTCGGATCAGGTTATTGACCTGCTTGGTAGAGTCGTGCCACTCTATGTGGCCAAGCTCACGTGTGAGTTTAGGAGCAGCCTTCAAGACCTCGGAACCCTGGATAAAACTTCTTTGAAGTCGAGTGTCCACATTGTGCTCTATAAGACCTTGGGTAGTCTGTACCACCATTTCAGCACCGATTTCCATCAGTTTGTCATGGACATCGCCTGCATTGTCAGACTCGGATACAAGGATGCTCTGTCGAAGTATGATTCCTCCAGTGTCGATGTTCTTATCGATCATGAATGTGGTGGCTCCGGTCCTGGTCTCTCCGTTGATGACAGCCCAATTTATAGGAGCGGCACCGCGGTACTGGGGCAGAAGTGCGGCGTGGAGGTTAAAGGTGCCGAGTTTTGGCATGGTCCAGACTTCTTCGGGCAGCATCCTGAAAGCAACTACTACGAAGAGGTCTGCTTTGAAAGCCTTCAACTCAGCCAGGAATCCTGGATCCTTCAACTTGACCGGCTGCAGTACGGGGATACCCTTCTCCACTGCAAATTTCTTGACTGCGCTTTCATTTACTTTCTGACCTCGCCCGCTTGGCTTGTCGGCCACGGTAACAATCCCGACAACATTGTAGCCGTTGTCAATCAATGCCTTAAGGGAAGCAACGGCGAATTCTGGAGTACCCATGAAGACAATCCTGGTCTTCTTGAACAGTCCGGCAACCTGGCTGCGGAACTTCTTCCACCAGTTCTTCAACGTGTCCATGTTGGACAGGTCTGTGTCATGGACGGCCCTGAATGTCAGATAAACTCCTATCGGCATCAGGACCATTGCCGAGCCGAAGGCTCCAACCCAGGCGCTCACACTGCCGTCCCTCGCCAGTTTTACACCAGTAATGTCAACTATCCAATACAAGAGGAAGAACAGCAGGGCCACAATGGCGCTTACCCCAAGTCCACCTTTCCGGATAAGAGCCCCGATCGGAGCTCCGATAAAGAACATGATGAAGCAGGCAATCGCCTGTCCGTAGCGTCTCAGGAATTCCAAGACAGTCCAGCGAAGCTTTACAGTATAGTCAAAAGCACCGAATTCATAGTTCTGCAGGTTGCCCTGAACTTGCCGTGCTGTATTGGATGCCCTTCCAAGTGCATTTGCTTTATGTCTATCGTCCTGGAACTGAAGATATTCAGGATCTTCAAAGTTTCTGGTTATTCCCGATGGAACTGTGTCGAGCTGGCTGTTGAGGGCGAACAGGTAAGATGCTGCGGTGTACATAAACTGGGATGTCTTGGTGCTGTCCCTTTCAATACGCAGTGTGTCCTTGTCCTCCCTGAGCCTCCAGAGAGGCAGGGCCTTAACCTGGTCTCCAAACCTGGCGCTGTCTGATTTCTGGAAGGCATAGTTCTCCAACAGGACAACCATTTCCTGCTTCGTGAAGTCGATTTTCTGGAGCTGGAGAGAAGTGTCCTGATACGCCTTTTCATTGGTCTCCTGGTAGTTCGTGCCATTGTACATCTTGATCGTCAGGTAGGACTTGTCCTTGGAAAGGCGCATCTCTGCCGAATCTGCCAGAGTAAGCCTGGTGTTTCCCTTTCCATGATGGTCATAGAGCATGACATCATTCATCATGCCGTTCTCATCCGTGGTACCGACCCTGAGTACAAAACCTTCGACTCCGTCATAGAATACTCCGTCAGGAATCTTTATCTCGTTCTTGGTCCTTTTGATGTCATCCCTGAGTGTGAATATCTCATTGTAGGCTACCGGCACAAGTTTGTTGATGACGAAATAGGTGCCGATACTGATCACCATGGAAGCGATCATCAGAGGAGTCATGACCCTGAGGACGGAAACACCGGCAGCCTTGAGTGCAATCAGCTCATTGTTTTCGCCCATGCTTCCCACAGTCATCATGGAAGCCAGCAGTGTGGCGAGCGGAAGTGCGAGCGGAAGGACGGTACAGCTGCCCCAGAAGAGGAATTCGACTATGATCTTGAAATCCAGTCCTTTCCCGACAAGTTCGTCGATATAGACCCAGAGGAACTGCATCACCAGGATGAAGATGACGACCAACAGGATCATGAAAAATGGTCCTATGAAAGAGGTCAGTATGAATCTGTCAAGTCTCTTCATCTGGTGAGGCTCTTTTGCCTAGTTTGTGGCCTTCTCCACCAACTTGTCCAGGGCTGCAGGGAGACCGGTCGTGTCGCGTCCTCCGGCTGTGGCAAGGAAGGGTTGTCCTCCGCCTCCTCCCTGGATGAATTTTGCTGCCTCGCGGATGTCGGCTGCGGCATTGCGACCGGCTGCGACCAGGTCGGCGGAATACATCAGTAGGAGCTGAGGCTTGCCATCATGGGCATATGCTGCGGCGAGGGCGAAATTGTTCACCTCTTTCTGAAGGATGGCAGCCGCTTCGCGGAACATGGCGGGATCGACATCGCGTTTGGATGTTGCAATATTTATTCCATTGATTTCCTCTGCATTCTCCTTGATAAGCCTTGCGAATTCTGCGGCCTTTTCCTTGGCGATTTCCTCGAGTTTCTTGCGGGCATCTGAATTTTCAGCAATCATCTTGTGTACAGCAGATGCCACATCGGGAACGTTGTTGAACATTTCCCTTATTCCCTTCAGGGTGTCGGCTACGGAATCGAGAAGGTTTTCGGCTGCCTCTCCGGTGATGGCTTCAATCCTTCTGACACCAGCAGCGATAGCTGACTCCGAGACTATTTTGAAGAAACCTATCCTTCCTGTCGACAGTGCGTGAGTGCCTCCGCAGAGTTCTATCGAGTCCCCGAACTTGACGACCCTGACCCTGTCTCCGTATTTCTCTCCGAAGAGCGCTATGGCCCCCATTTCCATCGCTTCTTCCATGGTAGCGTCCCTTTTCTCTTCGAGGGAGTAGTCTGAACGGATCATCGAGTTTACCATGTGCTCAACCTTTCTGATCTCTTCGTCGGTGACTTTTGAAAAATGGGAGAAGTCAAAACGGAAGTAATCCGGTCCGACAAAGGAACCCTTCTGTTCCACATGTGTTCCGAGGACCTCTCTCAGGGCATGGTCCAAAAGGTGGGTGGCGGTGTGGTTTGCCGCAATCTTGAGCCTGCGGGCCATGTCCACTTTTAACGTGAAGGCTCCTTCGCAGTTTTCGGGAATGCGTTCGGCAATATGGATTGTCAGATTGTTTTCCTTGACGGTGTTGAGGATCCTGACCTGCTCGCCGGTGGATGAGACAATAATGCCGGTGTCTCCGACCTGTCCGCCCATTTCTGCGTAGAACGGGGTCCTGTCGAATACGAGCTGGAACATTGTCTTGTTTTTCTGCTTGACCGTGCGCTGCTTAAGAAGCCTTACGCCATCCAGTTCAAGGCAGTCATAACCCATGAAGATGGCTTCCTCACCGTCGTGGAAGACGGTCCAGTCCCCGAATTCATTGGCGGTTGCATTACGGGCCCTTTCCTTCTGCTTCAGGAGTTCGGAATTGAAACCGTCCATATCGACGGTAAATCCATTCTCGGCTGCAATAAGTCCGGTAAGGTCGATAGGGAATCCGTAGGTGTCATAAAGGATGAAGGCATCAGTACCGGGAATGGTCTTGCTTCCGGCATTCTTCTCCATGTAGTCATCCATCATCCTGATTCCGCGGTCCAGGGTCCTAAGGAAGGACAGTTCCTCCTCGCGGATAACACTTTCGATAAGTTTCTGCTGTTTTCCGAGTTCCGGATAGGCTTCTCCCATGTCTGCTACAAGCTGTGGAACGAGGGCGCAGAGGAAGGGTTCGTCGAATCCGAGGAAAGTGTAACCGTAGCGGACTGCACGGCGGAGAATCCTACGAATCACGTAGCCTGCCTTGACGTTGGACGGGAGCTGACCGTCTGCGATTGAGAACGCTATGGCCCTGATGTGGTCTGCAATGACCCTCATTGCAACCTCTGTCTTTTCATTCTCATGGTACTTGTGCCCGGAGAGTTCCTCGATCCTGCAGATCATTCCTGAGAATACATCGGTGTCATAATTGCTGCTCTTGCCCTGGAGTACCATGCAGAGCCTCTCAAATCCCATTCCGGTGTCTATGTTCTTCGCAGGAAGCGGTTCGAGGGATCCGTCTGCCTTCCGGTTGTACTGCATGAACACAAGGTTCCAGATCTCGATGACCTGGTCGTTGTCGGTATTGACAAGGTCCTTGCCGGGCACCTTGGCAATCTCTTCGTCAGACCGGAGGTCGATGTGGATCTCGCTGCAGGGACCGCAGGGTCCGGTATCGCCCATCTCCCAGAAGTTGTCATGCTTGTTTCCCAGGATGATATGGTCTTCAGGCATTATTTTCATCCAGGCTTCCCTAGCTTCTTCGTCAAGGGAGGTCCCATCTTCGGGGGAACCTTCGAAAACGGTGGCGTAGAGTTTGGACTTGTCGATCTTGTACACTTCGGTCAGAAGCTCCCAGGCCCAGGCTATGGCCTCGGACTTGAAATAATCCCCGAAACTCCAGTTTCCGAGCATTTCGAACATGGTGTGGTGACGACCGTCATGTCCAACTGCCTCCAGGTCGTTGTGCTTTCCGCTGACTCTCAGACACTTCTGAGTGTCGGTCGCCCTTTTGGACTTGGGGGCGGAATTACCCAGGAAGATGTCCTTGAACTGGTTCATTCCGGCATTGGTGAACATAAGTGTGGGGTCGTTCTTGATTACCATAGGTGCTGAAGGCACCACCATGTGTCCTTTGGATTCGAAGAAATCCAGAAATTGCTGTCTTATCTGTTTGGCTGTGTACATGTCCCTGTTAATAAAAATGGCACGGAAATGGCAAAATTATAACAAATTTAGCGATTTATAGCAAAAAAGGGTATATTTGCGAGCTATGAGAAATTATATTCTCAATCCTGACACCTTGTTGTATGAGATCAAGGATGCTTCCTTGAAATCGAAAATCTTCAAGGTTGTACTTTTGTTGGCCGGTAGCATAGCACTGGCCCTTCTGTACATATGGGTGTTCACATCCGTTCTGGGACTTGACCTCCCCAAGACGGCTATCCTCAAAGCTGAGAAGGCAAGGTGGGACGCCAAGATCGACGTCATGAATTCCCATCTGGACAGATATGAGAGCAACCTTGATGCCCTGCAGGTCAGGGATGACGATATCTACCGTTCAATATTCGGAATGAATGAAATTCCCGCTGCCGTCAGGATGGCCGGGATAGGTGGAGTGGACAAGTATTCCTTCCTGGATGGACTGGAGAGTGACAACCGCTTGAAGAACACTGCTATGCGCATCGACCGCCTGACAAGGAGGACCTATGTACAGAGCAAGTCTTTCGATGAGGTTTCCTCAATATCGAAACAGGCCGGTGACATGGCTTCATGCATTCCTGCGATTCCTCCGATAGTTCCAGATCCGTCGAAGTACAATTTTTCCAGTCCTTTCGGCTACAGGACCGATCCATTTACAGGTGAGGCCAGGCTTCATTCTGGAGTCGATCTTGCAATGAAGGTCGGCAATCCGGTTTATGCTACCGGTGATGGTGTGGTAGAAGCTGTGAATTTCGAGTTTTTCGGCTATGGAACCACCCTTATCATCGATCATGGTTTCGGTTACAAGACCTTGTACGCCCATCTCAACTCTGTGAATGTAATCGAAGGGATGAAGGTCAAGAGGGGAGACTGCATAGCCGAGACCGGGCAGTCAGGCAGGGCCAGCGGACCCCATCTTCATTATGAAGTCCTTTACAAAGGGGAAAAGGTCAATCCGACCAACTATTTCGACCTTTCAATGTCCAAGGATGAATATCTTGCCATGGTCGGCAAACGGGAGGCTGAATCACAGGCGGTCCTTACCAGGCGTCCTTTCACAGTCACACGCAGATAAGGAGGACGTTGATGGACAGGTATGTTTTTGACAAGACCAGGATCGAATTCCGGAAAGTGACACACTCGGTGTGGACCATTCTCGGAAAGACATTGAAGTATTTCATCGTAACTGCATCGCTGGCTGTTGTCTATTACATAGTCTTCGCACTTCTGGTAAACACGGATTCCGAGCGTAAACTCAAGAGGGAGAACCAGATGTACAGCCGCTTGTACGATGAGATGCTCCGTAAGGAACAACTCGTGGGAGATGTCATGGAGAGCCTGAAGGCCAAGGATAACGAAATCTACCGTCAGTTATTCAATTCTGATGCACCTGACCTGGGAAGCATATATCCCGAAGGCCTACTTTCAGTGATAGATTCGGTAGGAGACAAGGACATAGTTGAATATGTGGGGAAGAAACTCAATTTGCTTGAAGATGCTTCCGGAAAGGTTGAGGACAATTTTAAATTCATAATGGATAGGCTGGGGGAGGACGGAAAACTTCCTCCACTCACCAATCCCCTTCATGATTTTTCCTATGCCCGTACCGGGGCTTCTGTTGGGGAAAAGATCAATCCTTTCTACAAGGTGGCTGTCGTTCATGGTGGCCTTGACCTTATCTCCCAGCAAGGGGATCCGGTCTATGCTGCCGCTGACGGAACTGTCAAGGATGTCGAGCACTCGACAAAGGGATTGGGCAACGTGGTTACCATTGACCATGGCAATGGCTACTTAACCCGGTATGCCCATTTGGAGAACACCAGGGTGTCAAGGGGACAGAAGGTCGCCAGGGGAAAACAGATCGGACAGGTAGGTATGTCTGGCAATTCGTTCGCCCCTCATCTCCATTATGAAGTGATAAAGGACACCTCCAAGGTGGATCCTCTGAATTACTTTTTTGCTTCCGTCAGCCCGGAAGATTACATTGGAATGGTGTTTATGTCATACAACACAGGACAATCAATGGATTAATACACAATAACATGGATAAGTTGTACTACACTATCGGCGAGGCCGCGGAGATCCTTGGGGAGAGCACATCCCTCGTGAGATTCTGGTCCAATTCCTTCCCGAAATACCTGAAACCGAAGAGGAATGCCAAGGGCAACCGCCTCTTTACTGCTGAAGACATGGATTGCCTCAAGCAGATTCATCTTCTGGTAAAGGAACAGGGGCTTACCCTTGAGGGAGCTTCCAAGAAACTCGCTGCGGAGCGGAAGGCGGTTGACGGAAGGGTAAAGGCTCTGGACAGCCTGAAAGAGATCCGCAAGCAGCTGGTCGATGTGAAGAAGTCGTTATGAGAGTAGGGGATATCACTTCAGCCATCGAGGCTTTCGCACCTCTTTCAATCCAGGAGAGTTGGGACAACAGTGGCCTGATCGTAGGCTCTCATTTCCAGGAGGTCCATGGAGTACTCGTGGGCTTCGATTGTACTCCAGCCCTTGTTGAAGAGGCCGTTTCATGTGGGGCTGACATGATAATCACCCATCATCCTCTGATTTACGGAGGAATCAAGAGAATCTCACCTGATGATCCTACCGGACTTGCCCTTATCATGGCCATCAGTAACGGTATCTCTGTCTATGCCGCCCATACCACTGCAGACAAGGTCATCGGTGGAGTCAGCGGAACCATGGCCGAACGGCTTGGTCTGAAGGATGTCAGAGTGCTGGATGAGGAGACTGAAGGTATTGGCCTTGGGGCTGTGGGAGAACTTGAGCGGCCTATGGACAGCAAAGAATTCATTTCCTTCGTCAAGTCGCGTTTTGGTCTTCGTATCGCCAGATGTTCCTATCCGATCGGAATCCCGGTAAGCAGGGTGGCCATGTGCGGAGGCTCAGGCTCATCCCTGATTGGAAAAGCCGTTGAGTCAGGTGCCCAGGCCTACATTTGCGGAGACATCTCCTACCATCATTTCTTCACTCCTAAGGACTTTATGCTCATAGACATAGGCCATTTCGAAGGAGAAGTGGAAATTTGCCGGGTATTATTTACTCTCTTAAGGAAAAAATTTCCTACCTTTGCAGTCCGTACCAGCGAGAAGCTGGAGTCGGCCAATCCCGTACATTATTATTAGTCAGATATCATAGCTACCATCATGGCAACCAAGAAAATCAAGAAAGTCGAGACCCCGATAGACCAGAGGGAAACCTTTGTCTCCCTCCAGAAGAATTTTGCAGACTCCGAGATCAGCGTTGAAGAAAAGCTCAAGACGTTGTATGCCCTTCAGGAGGCTGACTCCGCGATTGACAAGATAGTCCAGCTCCGCGGCGAACTTCCTTCGGAGGTCGAGACGCTTGAGAATGAACTTGCCGACCTCAAGGCCCGCATGGCTCAGGACAATGCCGTCATCGATGCCTACAACCAGACCATTGCCGACAACAAGCAGAACATAATCGATTGCGACCTTCAGATCGAGAAGTATCAGAAGCAGCTGGAAGAAATCTCCAACAGCCGCGAGTTCGATTCCATCAACAAGGAGATAGAGAACCAGGGACTCCTCCGCCAGATTGCCCAGAAGACCATCAATGACACCAAGACTGCCATTGCCGCCAAGAAGGAGAACATTGAGAATCTCAAGGAATATATTTCCGTGAGGAATGAGGATCTCAAGGCTAAGAAGGATGAGCTTGCAACTATCGTCGAATCCACTTCCAAGGACGAGGAGAGGCTTCTTGCCGTGAGGGAGGAATGTGCTGCCAAGATCGACCCAAGGACCATGAGCGCTTACGACCGTATCCGCGCCAGTGTCCACAACCATCTCGCCGTGGTGTCCGTGTACAACGGGGACTCCTGCGGAGGTTGCTTCAACACTATCACTCCCCAGCGTCTCGTTGAGATTGCTTCCAACAAGAAGCTCATTATCTGCGAGCACTGCGGAAGGATCATAGTCAACCCGGATTTCGAATAGACACTTGATTCAATATGCCTGACAAGCCTGTTAGAACCTCTAGAAAAAAGGCACAGGCAGTCAATCTGGACACACTTGGGCTTGAGATGGGAAACAAACCGCCTCAAGCTCTTGAAGTCGAAGAGGCTGTCCTCGGAGCCATGCTTATCGAGCCCTCATCCGTCGACATGGCGCTTGAGGAACTGTCCCCCTCATGTTTTTATGATCCCCGTCACAGGATGATCTTCGAGGCGATGTCCGAGCTCGTCAACGAGCATACTTCGGTGGACATCGTTACCGTCAGCGCAAAACTCCGTGAAAAGGGCAACCTGGAGGCTGTAGGAGGTCCGGTTGCCATTGCCGGCCTTTCGGAGAAGGTCGGTGCAGCCGCCCACATAGAGTACTATGTCAAGATCCTGAAGCAGAAGAGTATCCAGAGGGATCTGATCACTGCATCCTATGAAATCCTCAGGGATTCGTACGATGATTCCGTAAAGGTGGACCAGCTTATCGACGAGGCACAGACTAAAGTCTATAATGCCATCCAGAACAATCTCAAGAAAGATGTCCAGGAGGTTGGCTCCATCATAAACGATGCCCTCAGGGAAGTAGAGAAGAACCAGAACATCGACGGTCTCAGCGGAGTACCTTCCGGATTTCCTTCTCTTGACAGGGTGACCAACGGCTGGCAGAGGTCAGACTTGATAATCCTGGCGGCGCGACCCTCTGTGGGAAAGACCGCTCTCGCTCTTAACCTGGCCAGGAATGCCGCGGTCGACAACAACATGCCGGTTGCTGTGTTTTCCCTCGAAATGTCAGCCCTTCAGCTGGTTATGAGGCTCATGACTACTGAATCAGGCCTTCCGGCCAACAAACTCAAGGGAGGCGCCAAGCTGGATCCATGGGACTGGCAGCAACTTGAAACAAGGCTTGCCGCCCTTTCCAAGGCTCCTCTTTACATTGATGACACTCCCAGCATTCCCCTGATGGAATTCCGCACCAAGGTCAAGAGGCTGGTCAAATCAAAGGATGTACGCCTTGTCATCGTCGATTATCTCCAGCTGATGCAGGGACCGGTTGAACTCCGCGGACTTCGTGAGCAGGAGGTCGCAGCCATTTCGAGGACCCTTAAGGCGACAGCCAAGGAACTGAATGTTCCCATCATTGCCCTTTCCCAGCTTTCAAGGAATGCAGTCCAAAGGACCGGAGGTACGGGTAAGCCCCAGCTGAGTGACCTTCGTGAATCCGGTTCCATTGAACAGGATGCCGACATGGTTATATTCATCCATCGTCCGGACTATGTCGGGCTCGGCGAGACACCGGAAGGGAAGGAGACAACTCAGATTATAATTGCAAAGCACCGCAACGGCGAGGTCTGCGATATCGACATGCTCTTCAAGTCCGACCAGGTCAGGTTCGTCGAACCAGGGGATTCCCTTGCTGCCCAGGCAGAATCGATGGGCACGGAATCTGCAATGAACAGTGAGTTCGACAATAATCCTGAATTCTGATGAAAAGATTGTACAGACTCTCCATCGCTGTGGCCGTCCTTCTCCTTGCAGGCATTTCCATGCGCGCAGGGGACGGAAAGACCTGCCTTCCTCTTAATCTTTCTAAGGACAAGATAGCCTTCAAGGCAGGAGAGAATCTCGTTTACACTGTCCATTACAAATTAGGCCCTATCAACGCCGATGTCGCCCAGGCTACCCTGAAGTTGGATTCTACCGTTGTCAACGGTCAGAAATGCTATCATGGTTCCTTGAGGGGCAAGATCCAGAAATTCTATGAGCAGGTGTTCAAGCTCAAGGAAGATTTCGACTGCTGGTTCACTTATGACGGCCTCAAACCGGTCAAATTCACAAGGGACTGTGTTGAAGGCAATTACTGGTGTACAAACCTCTACACCTATTCTCCGAACCAAATCAATGCCCAGATAAACAATTCCAAGAAGGGAGAATTCTCCGTTACCCTCCCCAAGGATGATTGCACCTACGATGTCGCCATGCTTTTCTTCATGTTGCAGAACATGGACATCTCGAAACTGAAGGAAGGAGGGCGTTATCCTATGACCTATGCCTGTGACCATAAGGTCCATAGCATCCATTTCGTCTATTACGGAAAGGAGAAAAGAAAGGTGTCCGGCAAGAACATGAGGTGTCTGAAGTTCGGGTTCGAGGTACCGAAAGGAGAATCCTTCGAAGGGGACAGCTCCCTCTTTGCCTGGTTCTCAGACGACGAAAACAAGATTCCCGTTTACTTCGTGGCTCCTTTGAAGATCGGCCAGGTACGCGGGCGTCTGAATTCTTATTCCGGACTCAAGCACCCGGTTTCATGCATAGTTGATTGATGGCCGAACTTATCTCTCATAAAGGGAAGGTCATTTCTTCCGGACAGGGCATCATCAGTGTTGAAATTGTCTCGGAATCTGCGTGTTCAGCCTGCCATGCCGCCGGTCTGTGCGGTATGTCGGAATCCAGGAAAAAGATAGTCGAGGTACCTGCCGTTCGCGGAAAGGTTTTTTCCGTGGGTCAGGAAGTTGAAGTCTGCCTTGCTCCGAAGACCGGGCTCAAGGCGGTTTTGCTATCTTATGCGATTCCGGCAATGATTTTACTTATTTTAATATTATCTTTGCCATTGATTGGGCTGGGAGAACTGGCCGGCGGATTATTGGCCGTTGCCGGAGTAGCCCTATACTACCTGATACTTTACCTTTTCAAAGGACGTTTGGCAGGGGAGTATGAGTTTTACATAAGGAACTAATTTCCTAATTACAATATGATAACTACTATTATCTGGACCATCGCAATCATCTCAGGACTAGGCCTGCTGCTTGCGTTGACCCTTTACCTTGTCGCGCAGCGGTTCAAGGTAGAAGAGGATCCACGCATAGAGCTAGTGGAAAAGGCCATGCCCGGTGCCAACTGCGGTGGTTGCGGTTTTGCCGGATGTCACGCTTTTGCCGATTCCGCGGTGAAGGCTCCGAACCTGGACAACCACTTCTGTCCTGTCGGAGGCAATGAGACGATGAAGAAGGTCGCCGAGATTTTGGGTTATGAAATCAAGGAGAAGGCTCCTATGGTTGCTGTGGTGCGCTGTAACGGTACTTGCACAAACAGGCCGAAGGTCAACGACTATGACGGCTCCATTTCCTGCAAGGTCAAGGCATCGCTCTATGCCGGAGACACCGGTTGTGCGTTCGGTTGCCTTGGTTGCGGAGACTGCGTTGCTGCCTGTCAGTTCGGTGCCCTTTCAATGGATCCTGAAACTGGCCTCCCGGTAGTTGACGAAAGCAAATGTACCGCTTGTGGAGCCTGTACCAAGGCTTGTCCGAAGGCAATAATCGAACTGAGGAAGAAGGGTCCGAGGGGGATGAGGGAATATGTCTCCTGCGTCAACAAAGACAAGGGTCCCGCAGCTAAGAAGGCCTGTGCAGCCGCTTGTATCGGTTGCGGAATATGTGTCAAGACCTGTACTCACGGTGCCATCGTCCTTGAAAACAACGTGGCTTATATCGATCCCGAGAAGTGCAAGCTTTGCCGTGAGTGCGAGGCCATGTGCCCCACTGGAGCCATCCATGGAGTCAACTTCCCCAAGCCGCTGGACAAGGATGCCGTGAAGGCCAGGATCCAGGAGCGCCAGAAGAAAGCCCGCGAAGCCGCTGCCGCAGCTGCTGAAGCCGCAAAAGCTGCAACTGCCCCTCAGCCGGTAGAAGGGAATAACGAAGTAAAGAAGGAGGAAAACAATGGCTAGAAGAACATTCTCCATAGGAGGCGTCCATCCCAATGACGCCAAGATCTCGAGAGATTGCAAGATCGAGACCCTGCCCACGCCTCCGGTAGTGTACATTGCTGTTGCCCAGCACATCGGCGCTCCGGCCAAGCCGGTAGTAGCTGTCGGTGATAAGGTAAAGGCCGGCCAGGTCATAGCCGAGCCAGGCGGGTTCATGTCCGCATACATCCATTCTTCCGTTTCCGGAACCGTAAAGTCCATAGGCCCAAGGAAGGATCTTTCAGGCAATAACCAGACAGTGGTTGAAATTGCAGTTGAAGGAGACGAGTGGATGGAAGGAATTGACAGGACCGACACCCTCATTACTGAAATCCCCCAGGATCCCAAAGAGATTATCGAGAAAATCAAACTCGGTGGAGTTGTCGGACTTGGTGGAGCTACATTCCCGACCCATGTCAAACTCAGCCCTCCTCCTGGAAAGAAGTGCGAGATGCTTATCATTAACGGTTGTGAATGTGAGCCTTACCTTACTTCCGATTTCCGTACGCTCCTGGAGAAAGGAGAGCAGGTTGTCATCGGTACCGCTATCATCAAGAAGGCACTTGGAGTTGATAAGGCAACCATCGCAATCGAAGATAACAAGCCCGAGGCTATCGAGCATATTACCAAAGTAGTAGAGGGTCTGAAAGCCAAGTCTGCCGATTATGCCGGAATCGAGGTTTTGTCCCTCATGAAGAAATATCCTGAAGGAGGTGAGAAGCAGCTCATTGATGCCGTCATGCACCGTCAGGTCAAATCCGGAGGACTTCCGATCGATGTAGGCGCAGTCGTGGACAATGTCTGCACCGCCCTGGCCGTTTATGAGGCCGTCCAGAAGAACAAACCTCTGGTGGACAATTCTGTGACAGTTACGGGAGAATGTTTCCCCCATCAGGCTAACCTTCTCGTCAGGGTCGGTACCCCGCTGAACTACATAATTGATTATCTTGGTGGGGTTCCTGAGAATGCAGCCAAGGTCATCAGCGGAGGTCCCATGATGGGAAAGGCAATCGCTAACCTTGAGGCCGCCACCTTGAAGGGAACAGGTGGCCTTCTCTTCCTTACCAGGGAGCAGACCAAGAGGATGCCCGACAGCAGTTGCATCCGCTGCGGCAAATGTGCTGACGCCTGCCCTATGGGCCTTGAGCCCTTCCTTCTCAACCGTCTCGCCAAGGCCGGGAACACAGAGGCCCTTGAAGAAAATGCCGTACAGGATTGTATCATGTGTGGCTGTTGTCTCTATTCCTGTCCTGCGGGGATTCCGCTCCTGGATGTTATCAGCCAGGCCAGAGGCCAGATCATGGGAATTATGAAAGCCCGCGCTGCAGCTGCCAAGGCTGCTGCCGAGGCCGCTAAAGCTAAAACTGAATAGCGTATGGATAAAATGTTGGTATCACCCAATCCGCACCTGCACTCCAAGACCACTACCGCGGTCCTGATGCGTGACGTAGTGATTGCCTTGCTTCCGGCAGTTATCGTTTCGGTCGTCTTCTATGGCTGGAAAGAGTTGCTGGTTCTGGCCGTCAGCGTCCTTTCATGCGTGCTGGTCGAATATCTGATCACAAGGTATTGCCTTAAAAAGGCTTCCACGATAGGGGACTGGTCTGCGATTGTGACCGGTATCCTCCTGGCCCTCAACCTTCCGACGACCACTCCCTGGTGGGTCGTGTTCATCGGGGCTCTGGTTGCCATAGGAGTAGCCAAGATGACCTTCGGAGGCCTGGGACAGAACGTATTCAATCCCGCCCTAGTGGGCCGTGTCTTCCTGTTGATTTCCTTCCCGACTTACATGACCCATTGGGAGATTCCCCAGGGACTTTTCGGAGTTGACGCCATTTCCGGAGCCACTCCTCTCGGAGTCATAAAGGAAGGCTTGATGCAGGGAGCGTCAGTTCCTGAGCTTATGGCCCAGCACGGGTATTCATATTCCCAGATGCTCTTTGCGAACATAGGCGGTTCAGCCGGTGAGGCCTGCGCCATCGCCATCCTGGTCGGATTCATCTACCTGGTGGCCCGCAAGGTTATCAAGCCCTGGATTACATTGTCGATCCTCGGCACCGTGGCCGCCGTGTCATGCATCTTCTGGCTTGCAAATCCTGCACAGTTCACCGATCCTCTCTTCAACCTCCTCACCGGTGGTCTCCTTCTCGGTTCCTGCTTCATGGCTACCGACTACGTAACATCTCCGATGACTACTAAGGGTGGAATCATCTTCGGTATAGGGATCGGTTTCATTACCCTGATGATCAGGTATTTCGGTTCCTATCCCGAGGGAATGAGCTTTGCAATCCTTATCATGAACTCTACAGTTCCTCTTTTAAACAACTGGTTCCACCAGAAAAAATACGGGAGGGCATAGATTATGGCAGCAAAATCCAATCTTATCAACATGGTCCTATGCCTGACGGCTGTCTGTTTGGTTTGCTCCGCACTCCTCGGAGGAATGTACGTCCTTACAGCTGAACCTATCGCAAAGGCAAATGCCGATATCCTGAAGGCCTCTATCGGAGCTGTACTTCCAGAGGGAGGAGACCTTTCCGAGGCGAAAACCCTCGAAGTAGGAGGTCAGGCTTCTGAATATTATGTCAGCACCTCAGGCGATGCCGTTCAGGCCTATGCCATCAAGTCTACGACTGTCGGCTTCGGCGGACCCCTGACCCTGATGGTCGGAATAACTCCGGACGGAAAGGTGTACAACACTTCCGTCCTCTCCCACACTGAGACTCCAGGACTTGGAGCCAAGTGTACCTCAGACGAGCACTTCTACTCCCAGTTCAAGGGCTTTGATCCTTCAGAGAAGATCCTTTCTGTCAAGAAAGACGGTGGGGACGTTGACGCAATCACTGCTTCGACAATTACTTCGAGGGCATATTCCCTCGCAGTCAAGAACGCCGTCGAAGCTTTCAAGACCATAAAAGGAGAATAGGCAATGAGCAAGAGAAAACTAAATATTTTCACCAAAGGTTTCTTCAAGGAGAATCCTACTTTCGTTCTTCTCCTTGGACTTTGCCCGACACTGGCCACGACGACATCGGCCATAAACGGTATGAGCATGGGCCTTGCCACCCTGTTCGTCCTTGTGCTCTCCAATATTGTGATTTCCGCCATAGCGCCACTAGTCCCTGACAAGGTACATATTCCAGTCTATATAGTCGTTATCGCCACCTTCGTGACGATCCTCCAGTTCGCCATGCAGGCTTACACTCCAGACATGTACAAGACCTTGGGTCTGTTCATCCCGCTGATTGTAGTGAACTGCATCGTCCTTGGTCGTGCGGAGGCATTCGCAAGCAAAAACGGAATAGTCGATTCAGCCTTGGATGGTCTGGGTATAGGTTTCGGTTTCACAATGAGCCTTACTGTCCTCGGCCTCGTCCGCGAGATACTCGGCAGCGGATCCGCATTCGGCTGGAAATTCATTTCCGGAGACGGTCTCCTTGTCTTCGTGATGGCCCCCGGAGCTTTCCTCGCCCTTGGCTATCTTATGGTACTTTTCAACAAAATCGCAAAAAAGAACTAGGTCATGGAATATTTCCTCATCATTATTTCGGCGATATTCGTCAATAACATCATGCTGGCCCAGTTCCTGGGCACATGTCCGTTTATCGGAGTCTCCAGCAAGTTGTCGACAGCCACCGGAATGTCCGGTGCCGTGGTCTTCGTCATCACCCTTGCGACTCTGGTGACCTACCTGATCAACAAGTACCTGCTGATGCCGTTCGGGCTCACATTCCTTCAGACCATTGCCTTCATCCTGGTGATTGCAACCCTCGTACAGATGGTTGAGATAGTACTGAAGAAGATCAGTCCTTCGCTTTACCAGGCTCTGGGTATTTTCCTGCCGCTTATCACAACGAACTGCGCCGTCCTTGGCGTAGCACTGAATGTCGTGACCAAGGAATTCACCTTCGGCGGAGGAGCTGCACACATGCTGAATCTGGGAGAATCAGTGGTCTATGCTTTCGCTACCGCTATCGGTTATGGCATGGCTCTGATCCTGTTTGCCGGCCTGAGGGAGCATCTTGAGATGAACGAGGTTCCCCGGCAGTTCAAGGGCGTCCCTATCGCCCTTATCACCTGCGGAATCCTGGCCATGGCATTCATGGGGTTCTCCGGTCTTGTATAGTTTTTGCAGAAACCGTTCTGTTAAACTTTGGAAAGATTATGAAAAGGACTTTAATCATTATCGCCGCGGTCCTGGGCATGGCAGTCGTGGCCTCTGCCCAGCCAAAGGCAATTGGTGGACGCGTAGGAAACTATGGTATGGACATCAGTTACGAGAACTACGTCGGCAGCGGTTCCGACTTCCTGGAATTCGAACTGGGTCTGGACGACGCGTTCAGCACAAATGCTTTCCACTTCGACGGAGTTTATAATTTCATGATTGCCCATCCGGATTGGACTTCATCCGGCCAGTGGGGCTTCTATGCAGGCCCAGGCGCCAGCGTGGCGGTTTGGGACAGCGGAAAGTATGAGAACGTAGTTTATGCCGGAATCGTCGGAAATGTCGGACTTGAGTACATCTTCGACTTCCCGCTTCAGTTCTCGGTAAGCTTGCGTCCCCGTCTCATGCTAGGTGAAGGTAAGATTCGTGAAAACGGTCTCCTAACCCTTGGTATAGGTGTGAGGTACGTTTTTTAGCTTCTTGAACTTTCTGCCTCCGCAGAAGAAGGAATCTATTTCCAGCGAACCTTCAATGATTTCGACGGTCGCCCTGTCCTTGGCGACCGTTACTGTTCCCCATGCGGAGCCGTTGCTCCAGAACCATTTGCCTGGCTTTCCAGTGATACAGAACCTCTTGTCTACCCCGGAGTAATTGAATCCGCTCATTGCAATTACTGCTGACCAGCTGGCCATTGAACGAGCGTAGTGCTTGCCGCATTCAGGTTCGTCGAAAGGATTGCGGCGTGCCCCGTCGAAGCGTTCCCTAATGGCCTCTATGCATTTAAGGCCTTCGGCTTCCATCCCTTCGTAGAGCATTCCGGTCGCAGCACAATATTCAAATCCTGTCATTGCCTCGGGGAAGTAAGGGAAGGGTACTTCAAGCCTTCCTTTGGGCCAGGAAGCCATCAGCAGGCACGCCTCATGTCCCATTACGTAGGAACGCAGGTTATTGAAAGTACCGCTTACGTCCGGTACGAAGTTGTACTTCATGATGCTTTCAAGGGTCTTGCGGATATGGTCCTTGTCTCCAAGGTAGCCGAGTCCGCAGATGTGGGCCATATATTGTCCCACCAACTGGTCCACCAGGCAACCTTTCCCTAGCTGGAATGGCGGGGTCTTATCCGAGCCTTCAGGGAGGAACAGGAAGGTCTCAGGATCCGTGATCTTGTGTTCATAGTACTCACCATTGAAAAGATTCGCGTCCATCCAGGCGCTTCCGGCTTCGAACAGGCTGCGGCATTTCTTTTCGAAGTCCCTGTCTTTCATGGCCCTTGCCATCTCTTCAGCAGCCCTGAGGGCGCCCATGTACCAGAACCCCATCTGGGGATTTGGTCCGAAGTAATTGACGTCCATCGTGTTATGCTGAGAACCTTCCATGACTCCGTCGCAGTTTCCATCCCAGCCTTTCTCCTTCCATGCAAAGCTAAGTGCGCTTTTGCATGCTGGCCAGTATTCCTTCAGGAATCCGTTGTCACCGCTCAGCTGCCATTCCCTGTAAAGTTTCAAAATGCACCCCATCTGACCGTCCGCGGCAATCTGGTTTGGATCCGGTTTCGATCCCAGCGGCAGGTTGATCCTGAAGTCCATTGCACCGTCGGGATTCATTGCGTAGCGGAATTCAACATCCCTCATGGTCCGGGCAAGGTCGCCGAACAGGAAGGGAGTGGCCACTTCATAGTTCCAGACGTGGGTGCATGATCCGGCACATGATCCGTAATGATCCATTACTCCTTCCCAACCCAGCATGTGCCCGTCTTCTACCCTGAAAACAGTCTGGGAACGCAGGACTGCAAGATTGAACAATGCGGCTTCCTTGACCACTCCAGGCAGGGAGGAGGTGAGGAATGCATCCAGGAAGGAAAGAGTCCTGCTCTCCAGTTCGCCTATGCGTGGAATGAACTGAAGGGCTGATTCCCATGAATCGGGGTAAAGGGTGCTGTAGTAGTTACCTACTTTCTCGCTGGACCAGGCTTTCCGGTTGGGAAAATTCCAGGTCAGGAAGAAATTGAAGCATCTTGTCTCACCCGGCTTCAGGACAGCCTTGACGGACAGTGCTCCCATCGGGTCCTGGTCATTCCCGACCGAATGACGGATGCTTGCCTCCGGATTGGAGATAAGGCCGTCATCGCTCAGATCATCCCAGAAGTTGAGCATGGAATTGGACCAGTTGTTATCGGTAGTGAAGGTACGGAAAGTCACTTGGTCGGGACTGTCGGTGGTGAGGCTGAAGTTGCCCCAGGCTTTGTCATTAGGGTCCACTCCTTCGGTATGGAAATATATTCCGCGGACCTGCCCGGACTCCCGGTACTCATTCTTGTTACCTTTCGCTCCTGTTGGAATCCTGTCTCCTTTCCAGTTGAGGGTGTAATCCTGTCCGTCCCGGCCGATAAAGTTGCGGATCGCTCCGCACACGGCCACCTCCATTTGGACACTGGAGGTGTTGGTCACTTCATAGCTCAGGACAGCCAGGGGGAGACCGCTGGATTCGGAGTCTCCCGGAATCAGCGGGTTGAACCCCTTGATCCTTACCTTCACCGGCATGGAAGGATCGCTCAGGTTGACCTGGCCGAAGGGATAGGCTGCATCGAAGGATGCCTCCCCGAAACGAGGCAGGCCATGGTGGTCAACCGGACGTCCCTCGTAATGTAGATATTCCTGAGGATAAAGGGGACCGGCGAGAAGCCTTGTCTGACTCTCTTTTCCAGCTTTTGTGAATATGGCGAAAAGGGGAGCGTCGTTCCCTGTCACTGTCGAGCTGTTGCCCTTGCCAGGTACGTTCATTATCTCCCAGTCCCTGATCTCACCACGGCCTCCCAGGGATACCGTACCGGTGCCGATACCACCGAGCGGAAGAGCTACTCTTTCAAGATGGTCTTTGTCGTAATGCTTCAGTACCGGCCATTCGGATGGCTTCCAGTTTTCGGCCCAGGCGCCAACGCAGAAGGCCAGCGCGAGCAAGGTTGTCAAGATTCTTCCCATACCATAAATATAATGATTTTATTATATTTGCGATATGAAACCTGCTTCCAGAATCCTTTCCATAATCTCCCTGTTACTGGTCTCATTTTCATTGGCCAACGCTCAGGAGAGTTCCAAGTCAGTTTATTATGACGCCGCTTCTTTCCCGATTTACGGAAAGGCGATAGAGAACACTTCTGCAACATACGAAAGACTTCCCGCCTCCCTTGAAGGGGTGATCAGGAAACCAGTCTGGGATCTCGCCCACCATTCTGCGGGCATTTCTGTCAGGTTCAGGTCGAACTCGACCTCGATCCGCCTTCGTTGGGAGTCCTTCGGGCTTCATTCAATGAACCACATGACCGACACCGGTACCAGGGGCTTGGATCTTTATTCCCAGGATCCGGTTAATGGCAAATGGCGTTTCGTCAAGAGTGCGAGGCCCGCAAAAGAGATAGTGAATGACCAGCTCATCATCAGCAATATGGAGCCTGTGATGAGGGAATATATCGTCTATCTTTCGCTCTACGAAGGAGTCAGGAAGCTGGAAATAGGGGTTGATGAAGGTTCGGTTATCGATCAGCCGGCAATAAACAGTCCAAGGAAAGGCTCGCCTATAGTGATGTACGGATCAAGCATTCTCCAGGGCGGCTGTGCAAACAGGCCCGGAATGGCTTTCACCAACATCATTTCGCGTATCCTGGACAGGGAGGTCGTTAATCTCGGGTTCAGCGGTAACGCTATACTTGACTATGAGATAGCAGAACTGATGGCGCAGGTCAAGGACCCTGCAGTCTTTGTCCTGGACAACGTGCCGAATTCGGATGCTCCGACAATCGACGAGAGGGAGGAAAGGTTTTTCCGGATTCTCAGGGATGCCCATCCTGACGTCCCTGTCATTTTCATCGAGAATCCCAATTACCCACATCTAGTCTTCGACAAGGAAAGGGCTTCCGATGTCCAGGCCCGCAACGCTTCCATGAAGGCTGTTTACGAGAAACTCAAGAAAGCCGGGGAGAAGAAGATCTACTACATCAAGGGAGACAAGATGCTCGGATTGGATGGCGAAGCCACGGTTGACGGCACCCATTTCACCGACCTTGGGATGGTACGTTACACTGAATATGTCCTCCCGACACTCAGGAAGGCGCTTAAGAAAAAATAAATATCCACAACGACTATGGCACGTACACGAATTGTTTTGTCCTGCACCGTTCTGTCGCTCTTTCTGTTCTTGGTTTCATGCAGCAAGGGGATCGATGTGATGGCAGTCCGTCTGAACGAGAGTGCTATGACTCTCAAGGTAGGTGAGACGGCAAAGTTGGTTGCCGTTGTGGAGCCCTCTGCTGCGGATTATGACGGTATCAGCTGGTCCAGCAGCGATCCGTCTGTAGTGACCGTTGAGAATGGCGAGATTCAGGTACATAAGGTCGGCACTGCAGTCATCAGGGCTTCGGCAGGTGGAGTAGTCAGCAATATCTGCACAATAACCGTGGATTTGGAACAGGTCCCTGAGGTTGCAGCTGAGATCACCCCTGAAGAGGTTGGAGATACACCGGAGACAGTTGCATCAACTGAAGAACCTGAACAGGCTGAAGAACCTGAAAACGCAGAAGAACCGGAAAGCGCTGAAACTCAGGAAGATCCTGAACCTGAAATAACTGAAAACAACCCGGAAACCGTTGAACCTGAAATAATACCTGACGAACCAGAGCCTTCAGAGGAGGTTGAGGAGACCACTCTGATAGTTTCCGGAGAGAGTTTTATCTATGATGTGGATTTTGGAGAGAAAGGATCCTTTATCGACATTGACAGCCTTATAACTGTAACTGACTGGAGAGGCAGGGATTTCGAGGACTACCCCAATTACTGGGGCTATTACGGACCGTTTGAGTTTACCGTTGACATTGCCAATGCCGAGTGTGACCTGAACGGTACGAGACAGACTCTTCCTCAAAGCATCACCCTCATCCAGACCGAGGCTGGGGCAACCACTGTCAAGGATCCGTCTTCCGGCAGCGAAGTGACCCTTCCTGCAAACAGACACGGTTTCCTCATCTGTAAGTTCACTACGGTCGGCCTTACCGAGGGCTTCAATATCTTTATCAAAGCCAAGGTCAAATACGGCTTCGGGACGATCCAGACGGACTGGATCGCCATTCCGGTCGTAATGGGGATCCCCGAGTGACAGGTTCTGCTAATTAAGCTATCCTAGTTTTTCTGCGGCGAAAGCGATACGTCTCAAAGTCTCTGCCTTTCCGATGCGTGAGACTATGTCTGCTATTCCGAGACCGCTGGCACTTCCGGCGAGGGTCAGACGCAGGGCATTCATCACCTTTCCCATGGGCCATTCGTTTCCTTTGATGAATTCCTCCAGTGCTGTTTCAAGTGAACCAACTGACCATTCACCGTCAAATCCTGCCAGGAAGTCTCTCACCTTGAGGATAATTTCGGCTATTTCCGGTTTCCAGAATTTGTCCACGTCTTTTTGGATGAATTCCTCGGGTGCGGCAAAGAGGTAATGGGCGATGTCCCAGAAATCCTTAACGAATGTAGCCCTCTCCTTGGTGAAGGCGACGACGCTGCGGACATATTCTTTTGTGAATATGTGTTTCTCCATGTCTGCACCGGCAACGTTGAAGACAGCTCCGGCCGTCAGGGCACATTTGGGGCAGTCGACCACATTCATCCCGTGCTCTTCCAGTACAGGTACCAGGAGTTCAGTGAGTTCTTCGTCTGTTTTCAGCCTTAAGTATTCCCTGTTGTACCAGTGGGCTTTTTCGGGATTGAACTTCGCTCCGGCCTTCTGTACCTTGTCTAGGGAGAATGCGCCTATCAGTTCTTCCATTGTGAACATCTCCCTGTCGTTGCCGGGATTCCATCCAAGCATCGCAAGCATGTTGACGAAGGCCTCGGGGAAATAGCCGTCCTCACGGTAGCCGCGGGATACTTCTCCCTCAGGATTGACCCATTTCAGGGGGAAAACGGGGAATCCCATCTTGTCTCCGTCCCTCTTGCTGAGCTTCCCGTTACCTACAGGCTTCAGGAGGAGGGATAAGTGGGCGAATCTAGGCATTGTATCTTCCCAGCCGAATGCTTTGTAGAGCATATAATGGAGGGGAAGGGATGGAAGCCACTCCTCACCTCTGATGACCTCTGAGATTTCCATAAGATGGTCATCGACGATGTTGGCTAGATGATATGTCGGAAGTTCGTCTGCCCTCTTCCAAAGTACCTTGTCATCAAGGGTCGAAGTGTTGACTTCGATGTGGCCGCGGATCAGGTCATCCATCTTGACTATGGTATCGACCGGCATCTTGAAACGGATAGTCCAGTCCGTGGTCTCTTCGAGCAGTCTCTTCACCTCGTCTTCAGGAAGGGTGAGGGAATTGCGCATCTTCTCCCTGGTGGTCTGGTTGTAGATGAACGTTTCCTTTGCGGCTTCTGCTTCGGAACGAGCATTGGCAAGCTCGTCGGCAGTGTCGAAGGCATAATAGGCATAGCCGTTCGCGATGAGTTGCTCTGCATATTTCCGATAGATCGGCTTGCGCTGGCTTTGGCGGTACGGTGCATGCGGATGCCTGGGGCTCGCTTCTTCGACGATCTTCCCAGAAGCATCCACTCCTTCGTCAGGGATGATACCGCACCAGTTGAGGGATTCGATGATATATTCCTCGGCCCCGGGTACGAACCTGTGGGAGTCTGTGTCCTCTATCCTTATGATGAAGTCTCCGCCTTTCTGTTTGGCATAAAGGTAGTTATATAGTGCCGTACGTACCCCGCCTATGTGGAGTGGTCCTGTCGGGCTGGGAGCGAATCTTACTCTTGTCCTTCTTTCCATCGATAATCGTCAGTTAGTTGTTTTCTTTCTCCTGGCGTACCATCCTCTTGATCGCAGGCACGCTCTCAAGTTCACCTATGCTCTGGCCGTATTCTACCACCAGAACAGGCTTCTTGTCAGCATCGAAGTGGAACCTCTTCACATTGTCGGCAGCATTGTAGCCTATCATGTTCATTCCGCTAGGAAGGTCTGTGAGGGACACTTCCTCTGCTCCGACAAGGTTCTGTTTTTCAAACTTGAAGTCCTTACCGATCACAATGAGGTTGCCCAGGTCGGTCTTGGTGATCTTCGACAGGTCGTTTACCTTGAATCCGGTTGCGATTGCCGTGATCTTGACCTGATCGCCTATCTCGGGATCGGTCTCCCAGACCAGTCCGGTCTTGAACTTGTTTACATTCCCCGTGTACTCTGCGATCCTGGCATTGATCTCCTTGAGTTCGTCCATGGTAAGGCCCTGGTCATTCTTCCCGCAAGTGATGTTTACGAGGAGGTTCTTCGCCGTCGTGAGGTCGAAGTCGTTGAGGAGGGGAGAGCGAAGGGCACCCTGTACCGCTTCCTCGATCCTGTTCTCTCCTGAGCCTACTCCGACACCCATGAGGGCCATGCCGCTGTTCTTCATCATGGTCTTGATGTCTTCGAAGTCCACATTGATGTAACCGGGCTTTGAGATAATCTCCGTAATGCCCCTTACGGCAGTGGCAAGGACTTCGTCAGCCTTCGGGAAAGCGTCCTGGATCAGATGCCCTCCGAAGAAGTCGTAAAGCTTTTCGTTGTTGATTATTAGAAGGCTGTCCACGTTCTTTACAAGTTCGTGTATGCCGTCTATTGCCCTTGAGAGGGCCATGTCGCCTTCGTTCTCGAAAGGAATGGTGACCACTGCAACGGTCAGGATGTCCTTGTCCTTAGCCATCTTGGCAATCTGTGGAGCGGCTCCTGTTCCTGTGCCTCCGCCCATTCCGGCGGTAATGAACAACATCTGTGTACCTTCTCCGAAGACTACTTTCTCGATCTGGTCCTGGGCTTCAAGTGCGGCGTTGCGTCCCTTGGTGGGGTCAGTTCCTGCTCCGAGGGCATTGCGTCCAATGTGTATCTTGACCGGGACAGGGCTTTCCTCGAGGGCCTGCCTGTCAGTATTGCAGACGATAAAACTGCAACCCTCGACTTTCTCGCGGAACATGTAATTGACTGCATTGCAGCCACCGCCTCCGACTCCGATGACCTTGATCATTGACTGGATAGGGGTCCAGTTGCTGGACTCGGTTAAATCTATGCTGAAGTTGTCGATCTCTCCCATGATTCCGCTGTTTTAGATTTCTTCGTTTTCCATGCTTTCGAATATCTTGCCCATACCTTCGCTGAAGCTGCTCTGGATGTGCTTGAACCAGGTGAACTGTGGCCTGGGACGTGGCTGCCTGGGTTGTTTGGGTGGCCTGGGTTGCTTTGGTGTCTTGGAACCCTTCCCGGACTTCCTGTTTTCGTAGTCCTTTATCTCTTCGGCCGTCGGTTCTCCGAAGATAGTCGGCTCCCCTTCAATCTGGGCCGCGATGACGGACTCTTCGATGGCGGGTTCCGATTCGGGTTCTGGTACAGTTTCAGGCTCAAGTACCGGAACGACGGTTTCTGTTTTGTCTTCCGGAGCAGGTTGAGTCTGGACATCTTTGTCATCGGAAGACAGGCTGACTTCTTCCTGAACCGGCTTAGGTGCGGTCCAGAACCTGCGGGCAGGTGCCTCGTTGATGCAGTTGAGCATCTTGTCCGACTTGGCGGCCATGATCATTCCCATGGAGGTGGCGGCCCCGGTTTCTCCTGCTTCAGGGCAGCCCTCGCATGAGAAGAAACGCCTGGGATAACCAACCTTCACTGAATAGCCTGACAGTTCCTTGATATAATTGGCGCAGTTCACCATCTCGGCTCCGCCTCCTGTTACAACCACTCCGGCCCTGAGGATATCCTCCGCGGCATAGCCACTTATCTGGATGTGATACAGGAGGGCGTCGATGATTTCTTTCATCCTGGCGGAGATGATTTCCGAAATGTACTTTACAGTTACCTGCGCGGTGGGAACATCATTCTCATCGACGATCTGGATGGATTTTTCTCCAAGGGCGGAGAGTTTCCTCGGCATGCAGGCGCCGTAGGCCTTCTTTATGTTCTCGGCCAAAGCGAAGGAGAAGTTGCATTCCGACTTTATGTCATTTGTGATGCTGTTGCCGCCGAAAGGAACTGCGGCATAGTATCTCATGATCTTGCCCTTGAATATAGTAACTGAACTCACCCCGGCTCCGATGTCGATCAGAGCGACACCGTTTTCCATCTGCTCTTCCTTGAGCACTGCCCTCGCCGTGATTCCAGGGGTGAAATATTTCTTGGCGATGGCTATGCCCATGCCGTTGAAGACATTGTCGATGTTGACGGAATGCTTCCTGCTGCCGATGAAAACCTTGAAATTACCTTCCAGTTTCTCTGCAGTCATTCCGACGATGTCATTCTCCAGCTCACCCAGGCTGTCTTCAGTGGAGAAGGACTGGGCCACTGCTCCGTAGATAACCTCGGTTTTGGGATCACCGAGAGGATATTCCTCCAGAGCCATTGACTTGAGGGTCTTGACCTCTCCTTCGCTGATCTGGGAGTCCGGCTCGGTCCTGACCATGCTGGCCGAGGCGGTTTCCTGGCGTACGAAGTAGCGCGGCAGTCCGACAATAACCTGCTGGATCTTTATCTTCAGCTCCTGCTGCGCCTGGGTAATGGCCATGCGGAGCCCGTCCTCCACCTTCCTGGGGTTGTAGACGTAGCTGTAGCGGATGCCTTGGGACGGCGATTCCTTGTAGTAGATCACCTGGACATCCTGGTCCTGGATCCTGGCCACGCAGACCGCCGTTTTTGACGTGCCCAGGTCGACTGATGCTATGTACCTTTCTTCCATATCTTATATATTCTTATTTCCTGCAGACTATCTGGCCCTTGAATTTCACGTTTACTGTGGAATAGTAGCCTTCGCCCTTTTCAGGGACTATGGTAGTGTAGTATTTCCCGATCCTTGAGAACTTGTCCTCGATGTCCACCGGTTGCCCGAATATGAACGTCTCCTTTCCGTGCCTGGGCACCATCACCAGGTCTCCATTGCTCCTTACCGAAATCTGACTTATGTTGTCGGACCAGGTCCTGGAACCCTGGATGAAGCCAACCAATTCGATGACCCTCGAAAGCCAGTCCTTCTCCGCCTCGGTTTTCGGCTCACCTTTGTAGCCGCTTTCAAATGAAATGGGGATTTCTCCATCTATAATGGGGACCCTTGAGGTGTAGTTGTCCTGAAGAGGGAAGATGAACCCCTGCGAGTCAGCGTAAAAACCAGCCATTCCTTTCTGGAACCTGACTGAAGGAGCCCTCTGGAAGACCTTGATGTTCAGAAAACCGTCCGGGGTGGTGTAGGCTTCTGTCTTCAGGATGGCGCTCTTACTGTCTAGGATTCCTTCTACCTTGGCCAGGTCAACGCTGTCAAGCAGCTGGCCGATATAGGTCCCGTACTCTTTTTTCAGGTAGCCTTCTATGTCTTCTGACGTGACAAAATTGTAGTCATCGGCGAACTCGACCCTGACGCCCCCGCATGTGAGCTGACGATGCTTCTCTCCGCTCATCTTCATTACTCCGAAGACGGCGAAAGCGAGCAGGCAGGCTGCCGCTACGATAATGGCTATCCTGAGACCTTTTTTCATTTCTTCAGCCTTTCTTCAAGCATGTTGGTTATAGGTCCTATGAACCGGTCTATGTTTCCTGCCCCGAAAGTGGCCAGCACGTCAAGCTGTTCCTCAGCGAGGTAATCCATCAGTTCTTCCTTCTTCAGAAGCACTTTCTCAGGGGCTGTTACCTTGTCGAATATAATCTCCGAAGTGACTCCGGAGATAGGTTCCTCCCTGGCGGGATAGATGTCCAGGAGGACAAGTTTGTCAACTGCACTCAGTGCCTGTGCGAACTCTTCTGCGAAGTCCCGTGTCCTGGTGTAGAGATGGGGCTGGAAAACGGCTGTCAGTTTCCTTCCGGGATACATCTGCCGTATCGAGGATATGGCACTGGAAAGTTCCCTCGGATGGTGGGCATAGTCGTCTATGTAGGTAAGGCCGGGAGTGCCGACGTGCACGTCAAGCCTTCTTTGAACTCCTTCAAAAGAGCCGATCGCTTCCTTTACGGCTTCAGGACTGACTCCATGACACAGGCAGATAGCCGCCGCAGCGATGCTGTTCTCCACATTGACCCAGCCGGGTACTCCGCAGCGGACACCCTCAATGACTCCTTCAGGATGGACCAGGTCGAAAATATAATGTCCCAGGTTATCCGGATGCGGATTCAACGCATGGAAGTCAGCATCAGGGTCATCATATGAATAAGTGGATATCCTTGCTTTCGTGTCTTCAGGAGTGATGTCCAGACCCTTCTTGATAATCAGCCTGCGGCTAACCTGTGAGGCGAATGCCTTGAAGGCCTTGCAGTACTCTTCATGGGTGCCGTAGATGTCCAGGTGGTCTGCATCCATGGCAGTAATAACCGCTGCGGCAGGACGTAGCTGAAGGAAAGACCGGTCATATTCATCGGCTTCCGCCACAATGACCGGAGTCTGGCTCATGAGGAGGTTTGTGCCGTAGTTTTTGGAAATACCTCCGAGAAATGCAGAACAACCCTTGCCTCCCTGTGTGAGGATGTGGGCAATCAAGGTGCTGGTAGTTGTCTTTCCATGTGTTCCGGCTACTGCCAGGCAAGTCTGTCCGACCGCCAGTTCCCCAAGCATCCGTGACCTTTTTACAAGGGTGTAGCCATGCTCCCTGACATAAACCAGTTCCCCAAGATCGTCGGGTACAGCAGGAGTATAAACCACCAAGGTTGAGTCGACGTTTTTCGGGATATAGTTGGGATCGTCGTTGTAGTGGACGAATATTCCTTCCTCCTCAAGGGCATGGGTCAGGTCGGAGGGTGTCCTGTCGTAGCCAGCCACAGGATATCCCTTGAACTTGTAGTACCTGGCTATGGCGCTCATTCCTATGCCGCCTATGCCTATGAAATAAACTTTTGAGAATTTTGCCATAGTCTTCCGGTTCAAACAAGCTTGTAAATCTCATCTGCAATCTTCCTTGCCGCGTCGGGAAGAGCCATCTTTCCGGCATTCTCTTCAAGGGAGGCGATCTTCTCAGGTTTCCTGAGCAACTCAAGCGCCGTGGGCATCATCTTTTCCATCGCATCCGCATCCTTCACTATCATTGCGGCGTCCTTCCTGACGAGAGCCATGGCGTTGTGGGTCTGATGGTCCTCTGCGACGTTGGGTGATGGAATGAAGACCACTGCCTTGTGCGCAGCACAGAGTTCTGAGACGCTGCTTGCTCCAGAGCGGGAGATCACAACATCGGCAGCCGCGTAGGCCAGGTCCATCCTGCCTATGAAGTCTGAATATCTTACAGTGTCCTTGAGTGCCGGATTCTTGGCGGTTTCTTCAGCCATGAACTGGTCTATGCCGGCTTTGTAGTACTTTCCGCACTGCCAGAGCACATCCACTCCCTCTGATCCGGGGCATCCCTCGGAAATCCATTTCCGCATGATCTGGTTGATCTTCGAACTCACAAGGCTTCCTCCCACCACGAAGATGTGTTTCTTGGCCGGATCGAGACCATAGTCCTTAACTCCCTCTTCCTTCATTTCTTGGGTGCAGGGGACAAAGACGCTCCTGATAGGATTGCCGGTCATGACTATCTTGTCGGCCGGGAAGAACCTTTCCATCCCTTCATAGGCCACACAGATGCACTGTACCTTGCCTCCGAGTTTCTTGTTTGT
>JAGCWD010000021.1 GCA_017962025.1 Bacteroidales bacterium | reverse complement strand
GGATAGGAAACACCCACAAGCGCCCTAAGAAGGAAAAGGTCAAGAAACAGAAAACCAGGAAGCCCGTTAAGACCGGAGACCTCACTCCCGAGGTTGCGGCTGCCATCACCATGGCCCTTTCCCAGGAATTTGGCGGAGAGGTCTATGCGGCAATTGCCCTCGCCCTTGACGACTACCTCGGCGGAGGCATACACGACGCTGAGAGCTTCGTAATCACCATAAACCCCACCCCTGGCAGCACCTGGGCCGACAAAGCGCAGAATTTCAGACAATTACCACGATAATACAAAAAAAACATACAATATGAAGACCTACAAATTCAAAATCAACGGCAACGAATACAACGTCGACATCAATTCCGTGGAAGGGAATACAGCTGACGTAACCGTCAACGGAGCCTCTTACAAAGTCGAGATGGAAACTCCCATCGCTCCTGCAGCTCCGGTATCTGCACAATCTGCACCGGCTCCTGCACCAGCTGCTGCAGCTCCTGCACCGGCTCCTTCTGCAGGCTCCGGAGCCGGAAAAGCCATTACCTCTCCCCTTCCGGGAGTCATCATAGAGGTCTCTGTAAAGGAAGGACAGGCAGTAAAGGCTGGCCAGAAAGTTGCTGTCATCGAAGCCATGAAGATGGAAAACGAAATCCAGGCTCCCAGTGACGGTACCGTCACCGCCGTTCTCGTGAACAAGGGAGACTCTGTCCTCGAAGGTGCTGAAATCGTCAAGATAGCCTAGGATGAACACTATCATCGAAAATCTCCAGCATTTCTGGTATTTCACCGGATTCGCCAATGCGTCATGGCAGAACGTGGCCATGATCTGTATTGGAATCCTGTTCATAACCATTGCCATAAAGAAAGGCTGGGAGCCTCTTCTCCTGATACCGATCGGCTTCGGAATGATCATCGGAAATATCCCGATGTTCCCGGGCCTCAACATCGGTGTCTACGAAGACGGTTCAGTCCTCAATACACTGTACCAGGGAGTCAAGCAAGGCTGGTACCCGCCTCTTATTTTCCTGGGAATCGGAGCCATGACGGATTTCTCCGCCCTGATTTCCCAGCCAAGGCTGCTTCTGATCGGAGCTGCTGCCCAGACCGGAATATTCGGAGCCTACCTGCTTGCCCTCCTTCTGGGTTTCGACCCCAACCAGGCAGGAGCCATTGGTATCATCGGAGGAGCCGACGGCCCTACCGCCATCTTCCTCTCCTCAAAACTCGCCCCTGAACTCATGGGAGCGATCGCCGTGAGTGCATATTCATACATGGCCCTTGTCCCCGTTATACAAAGACCAATCATGCTTGCCCTCACAACCAAGAAGGAGCGCCTTATCAGGATGCCGGTCCCAAGGGTTGTCAGCCAGAGGGAGAAGATTGTCTTCCCGATAGTCGGTTTCCTTCTTACTGCCTTCATAGTACCCTCAGGTCTTCCACTGCTGGGAATGCTCTTCTTCGGTAACCTCCTTAAGGAGAGCGGTGTTACCCGCAGGCTTGCCGAGACCGCCAGGGGTCCCCTTATCGACGTGGTGACTACTTTGATCGGATTGACTGTCGGAGCCTCTACCCAGGCTGACAAGTTCCTCACCGGAAGCTCATTGAAGATATTCCTCCTGGGACTTCTGTCTTTCGTGATCGCAACCACTGTCGGAGTGCTTTTCGTCAAGTTTTGGAACCTCTTCCTCAAGGGTGACCGGAAGATCAATCCACTCATCGGCAACTCCGGAGTGTCTGCAGTTCCGGACAGTGCCCGTGTTTCAGAGGTAGTGGGACGCGAGTTCGATCCCAACAACCATCTCCTGATGCATGCCATGGGTCCCAACGTTGCCGGTGTCATTGGCTCTGCAGTTGCCGCTGGTATACTCCTCGGCTTCCTGGGATAATCAATCGACTCTTATTCACGTAATTAATAGCAACATTATATGGAAAACAAACTCCAGGAACTGACGGACAAACTCTATAGGGAAGGTTTGTCCAAGGGAAAGGAAGAAGGCGAGGCGCTGCTTGCCAAAGCTGAAGAAAAGGCTGCCGAGATCATCGAGGCGGCACGTGTCAAAGCCGGAGAGATCATCAAGCAGGCTGAAAAGGATGCTGCAGATTATCGCACAAAGGTGGAAGGCGATGTCAAAATGGCCTCAATGCAGAGCCTGCAAGCTACCAGGAGCACAATCGAAAACCTGATGGTCGATGGCCTTGTCGGTAAACAGACCTCTTCTTCACTTTCTTCACCCGATTTCGTAAAGGAAATCATACTGGCGGTAGCCCGCAAGTTCAATGCTGAAGAGTCTGTCGATCTCGACCTCGTTCTTCCTGAAAGTCTCAAAAATGAATTGGAGTCATTCATCAGCGGTGAACTGGCCAAGACTCTCGGGAAAGAAGTATCCGCCTCATTTTCAAAGAAAGTCTCCGGAGGTTTTACAATAGGGCCCAAGGATGGATCCTATTTCATCAGCCTGACTGACGAGTCGTTCAGGAACCTGATCGGAGAATACATCAGGCCTGCGACACGCAAGATCCTCTTCGGAGAATAATGGGAAACTACGAGTACATAGTCTCAAGCCTGCCTGCCCTGGCAATTGACTGGAAGTTCGGAGAAGGAACCTCCTTCGAGACCTATGTCTCATGGATCAAGTCCCAACTTGGAAATGCCGACATAGACACCTTGGATTTCCTGCTTTCCGGTTATGAAGAATCCACCTTGAACAAAGGGTTTTACGAAACAGCGTTCGCCAACCCCAACCAATTCATCAGGGAGTTCTTCCGTTTCGATTTGAATTTCAGGAATGCCAAGGCCCGTTTCCTCAACAAGGCTTTGGGAAGGCCCGAGACCATGGACACCATAGATATTCCTGTCGGGGAATTCACCGAGGCCGGGAAACTGGATGAAATCCTGTCCGGTACCGACCTCCTTGCCAGGGAAAAAAGGCTCGACTCCCTAGTCTGGGACAAGATAAACGAACTTACCACCTTCAACTATTTCGACATGGATGCCATACTCGGATTCGTGGCCAGGCTTCACATCATAGAAAGGTGGTTCTCTCTCGATGAAGAGACTGGCCGCGACATGTTCATCCAACTTGTCGAGGGCCTTCATGATACAGCCAAGAGTATCAAGTACGTCGCTCCTAAAGAATAATGAATGTTCAATATATGAAGACTAAAGGAAAAGTAATCGGAATCGTCTCCAATCTGGTGACTGTCCAGGTGGACGGCCCGGTGGCCGAGAATGAGCTCTGCTACATAACCCTGGACGGCACTCCCCTGCTGGCCGAGGTCATAAAAGTCAGCGGAGACAAGACTTCCGTCCAAGTGTTTGAAAGCACGAGGGGCCTGAAGAACGGAGACTCCGTTGAATTCGAAGGCCGCATGCTGGAAGTAACCCTTGGCCCAGGCTTGCTGTCAAGCGTGTATGACGGTCTCCAGAACAACCTTGCCACTATGGATTCCGTGTTTCTGAGGAGAGGTGAATACACCGATCCCCTGGACCATAAGAAGCTTTGGGATTTCACCCCGATTGCCAAACCTGGAGACAAGGTGATTGCCGCTGACTGGCTTGGCGAAGTAAAGGAAGGCTGGCTTCCCCACAAGATTATGGTACCCTTCTCTTTCAAGGGGGAGTACACAGTGAAGAAGATCGTTCCTGAAGGCAGTTACAACATTGACATGGTTGTGGCCGTCCTGACCAACGAGGAAGGAGAAGACGTCTTTGTGGATATGACGCAGAAGTGGCCGGTAAAGGTGGCCGTCAAAGCCTATAAGGAAAAACCGCGTCCCCAGAGGATCATGGAAACCGGGGTCCGCTGCATCGACACCTTCAATCCCATTGCTGAAGGTGGTACCGGTTTCATCCCTGGTCCTTTCGGGTGTGGGAAAACGGTTCTTCAGCATGCTATCGCCAAGCAGGGTGAGGCAGATGTAATCGTTATGGCAGCCTGTGGAGAACGTGCCAATGAGGTCGTTGAGATATTCACTGAATTCCCCGAGCTGATCGATCCGCACACCGGCCGTCACCTGATGGAGCGTACTACCATTATTTGTAATACTTCCAACATGCCAGTCGCCGCCCGTGAGGCCTCGGTTTACACCGCGATGACCATCTGCGAGTACTACAGGGCCATGGGCCTCAAGTGCCTTCTCCTGGCTGATTCCACTTCCCGGTGGGCACAGGCCCTGAGGGAGATGTCCAACCGAATGGAGGAACTCCCCGGCGCCGACGCCTTCCCTGTGGACCTCAGTGCCATAATTTCGAATTTCTATTCAAGGGCCGGTATGGTCGTCCTCAACAACGGTAAGACAGGTGCCGTCACCTTCATAGGAACTGTCTCCCCAGCCGGAGGAAACCTCAAGGAGCCTGTCACCGAATCGACCAAGAAGGCCGCAAGGTGCTTCTACGGTCTGGAACAGAACAGGGCTGACCAGAAGAGGTACCCTGCCGTCAACCCCATTGAATCCTACTCCAAGTACCTTGAATACCCTGAGATTATTTCCTATCTCGAAGAGACTGTCGAGAAAGGATGGGTGAATATGGTCCTCCACGCCAAAAACCTGATCAGGCGCGGACGCGAGGCCTACGACCAGATCAACATCCTCGGTGACGACGGTGTCCCTATCGGCTACCACGTCAGTTTCTGGAAATCCGAGCTGGTCGATTTCGTGTTCCTGCAGCAGGATGCTTTCGACGAGACAGATGCCCTCTGCCCGATGGAAAGGCAGAAGTACATGCTGGACCTGGTGATCAAGCTCTGCAATATCGAATACCAGTTCGACGACTTCGAGAAATGCCGAGACTTCTTCAAGGAACTAATCAATGACCTGCGCCAGATGAACTACACAAAGTTCCACAGCGAGGCCTTCGAGGAATATGCTGACAAGATCCACAAATTCACAGAAGACTATGGCTACTAAGGCATACCAAAGAATATATACCCGTCTGGAAGCTATCACAAAGGCGACCGTCTCCCTCAAGGCTAAGGGTATCACCAACGACGAACTTGCCTATGTGGGAGGGAGGCTATCCCAAGTCGTAAAGACCAAGGGAGACCTGGTTACCCTTCAGGTGTTCTCAGGAACTGAGGGCATCCCTACCGATGCCGAAGTCATTTTCCTCGGCGAACCGCCGACCCTTAAGGTTTCCGAGCAACTCTCAGGTCGTTTCTTCAACGCCTACGGTCATCCGATTGACGGAGGTCCGGAAGTCGAAGGTGAGGAACGTGAGATCGGAGGTCCTTCCGTCAACCCATATAAGAGACGCCAGCCATCCGAATTGATACCTACTGGAATTGCCGGTATCGACCTCAACAACACCATAGTCTCCGGACAGAAGATTCCCTTCTTCGCCGATCCTGACCAGCCTTATAACCAGGTCATGGCTGATGTCGCCCTCAGGGCCGATGTCGACAAGATCATCCTCGGAGGCATGGGACTTTCCAACGACGATTACCTTTTCTTCCGTCACGCATTTGAGGATGCAGGCGCACTGGACAGGATCATCTGCTTTGTAAACACTACTGAGGATCCTCCCGTCGAGCGGCTTCTGGTGCCTGACATGGCCCTGACCGCAGCTGAATACTTTGCTGTGGACAAAAACGAGAAAGTGCTGGTCCTGCTCACCGACATGACCCTCTATTCAGACGCCTTGTCGATTGTGTCGAACCGAATGGACCAGATTCCTTCAAAGGACTCCATGCCCGGCTCCCTATATTCCGATCTTGCAAAGATTTATGAGAAAGCCGTCCAACTTCCGACCGAAGGATCCATCACGATCATCGCCGTAACCACCCTAAATGACGGAGACATCACACATGCCATCCCTGACAACACCGGTTACATAACCGAAGGACAGTTGTTCCTTCGTGCCGATTCGGATTCAGGCAAGGTCATCATAGATCCGTTCCGTTCCCTGTCCAGGCTTAAGCAAAGGGTGCAGAACAAAAAGACCCGCGAAGACCACAGTCAGGTCATGAATGCCGGAGTCAGGCTTTACGCAGATGCCCAGAACGCCAAGACGAAGTCGGAAAACGGCTTCGACCTCTCCGACTACGACCACCGCTGTCTCGACTACGCTAAGGAATATGCCACAAGGCTCCTGTCAATAGATGTCAACATTTCTATCACCGAGATGCTGGACACTGCCTGGGAGCTTTTCGGAAAGTATTTCAGCAAGGCAGAGACTGGAATCAAGCAATCTCTCATAGACAAATACTGGAAAGGCCGCTAAGGAAAGATGGCTATCAAGTTTCAATACAATAAGACTGCGCTTAACAACCTGCAGAAGCAGCTCAAGATGCGTCAGAGCGCCCTCCCCACGCTTCAGAACAAGGAGAGTGCCCTGAGGCTTGAGGTACGCAAGGCCAAGGACAAGAGCGAGAGCCTCATCCAGGAGCTTGATGAAGCCGAGAGGAAGTACGACCATATCGCCGCCCTCTGGAACGAGTTCGATCCGGGTATTGTCTCCATTAGGGGCATAGACCTGAAGACCGTGAAGGTCGCCGGAGTTAAGTGTCCTGAACTCGGCGAGATCACCTATGAGATTGCTCCGTTCAACACCTTTGTGAAACCTGCCTGGTACATGGATGGTGTCACTATCCTGAAAGAGCTTTCCAGATTGAGTATTGAATCCGAGGTCTATAAGGAGAAGCGTAGGATACTGGATTTCCAGAGGAAGAAGACCACCCAGAAGGTGAACCTTTACGAAAAAGTCCAGATTCCCGGCTACCAGGAGGCGATACGTAAGATCAAGCGCTACATGGAAGACGAAGAGAACCTGAGCAAGGCTTCTTCCAAGATCGTAAAGGAACGCCATGCCGCAGAAGAAGAAATGGAGGAGGGAATAAGCCATGATTGACAAGATGACAAAATACTCCTTCGTCCTCCTGAGCGGCGAAGCCGAGGGTTTCCTACGGAAGCTCGAGGACCTCGGAGTGGTGGATATCACACGTGCCGAAAAGCCAGTTGACGATAAGTCCGCTAAGCTTCTCAAAGAAAGCGAGGATTGCAAGAAGGCCATCTCATCCCTTGAGACTCTGGAATTTGAATCAGACCCTGACCATACCAAATTAAAGCCCTCCTGGGATTATGAGGTCAATGACCCTCTGGAATTATTCGAAAAGGTCTCTACATTGGAGAAGCAGCTCAAGTCGGATATAAATGCCTATTATAAGGAAATTGAAGACACCAGGGCATGGGGCAGTTTCGACTCCGAAGTGCTGGACGACCTTGAAAGTCAAGGCTTGAAAATCCGATTCTACAAGGTTCCCAAAAAATCATATGATCCTTCGTGGTCCATGGAATATGCCCTTCAGGAGATAGCTGATGACGGGCATCATGTCTGGTTCGTGACAGTCTCGGACGATCCGTCATATTCATTCCCCATGGCGGATATTCCCAGGCCTCAAAACGACTGCAGGGCCGCTGAATGCCTGCTTGCGGACAGCGAGGGTGAACTCATAGCCTGCAAGGGGCTGCTTTATACCCTTCAGGACTACATTCCTCAACTTAAGGACAGGCAGGACAAGACACAGGCCTCCCTTCAGCGCTACCTGGCAAAAGCCGGTGCAGGGAAGGCTGCTGAAGACCATATCACGACCTTCGAGGGATTCGCACCCGCAGGAGAAGAAGAACGGCTATGCAAGGCTTTCGACTCGATGGACGACGTAATCTACCTCAAGGAAGAGGCCGTAAAGGAAGACAATCCTCCGATCAAACTGAAAGGTAACTGGTTCACAAGGATGTTCACAGTCCTGACTGACATGTACGGTCGTCCTGACTATGATGAATTCGACCCGACCCCTTACCTGTCCGTATTCTTCCTTCTTTTCTTTGCAATGTGCATGGGGGATGCCGGCTATGGCCTCGCGCTGATAGTCATAGGACTTATCCTGAGACGTTCCAAAGGAATGAAGGACATTGCCCCGTTGGTTTCGACCTTGGGTGTAGGAACTTTCGTTATAGGAATAGTAATGCATACATTCTTCGGCTATGATATCTCCCAGGTTTCATGGATCCCCGGGTGGCTGAAGAAATGTATGGTAACCGGAAACATAGCCGGATTTGACGCCAACATGGTGTTATCGGTTCTCATCGGTATCCTGCACCTGTCCCTTGCTTTCATCCTGAAAGCAATCTATGCGACCAAGAAGAGAGGATTCCTCAATTCGCTTGGAACATGGGGTTGGACCTTGCTTATAGTTGGAGGAGTTATAGTAGGAGGAATAACCCTGACAGGGTCACTCAGCTCCGCCGTTACCAAATGGATAATAATCGCCCTTGGAGTAATATCTGCCATCGGAATATTCCTTTTGAGTGACATTCACCGCAATCCCTTGAAGAACATCGCTCCCGGACTGTGGGAGACTTACAACACCGCTACCGGACTCCTCGGAGATGTCCTCAGTTACCTGAGGCTTTATGCTCTGGGGCTCGCCGGCGGCATGCTGGGAAAGGCTTTCAATGACATCGCCGCAATGACCGTCGGAGACGGAAGTATAGGTTTCGGCTGGATTGCTTTTGCCCTGATATTCCTGGTAGGACACGCTCTTAATCTGGCAATGTGCTGCCTGGGTGCTTTCGTACATCCCTTGCGTCTCAACTTCCTGGAGTTCTTCAAGAACAGTGGTTATGAGGGCAAGGGCAGAACATACAGACCAATAACAAACAAACAAATTCAATAAGCATTATGAACGAAATTCTCGGTTATCTTGGGCTTGGGCTCATGCTCAGCCTGGCCGGTGTCGGAAGCGCCATCGGTACCACGATCGCAGGAAACGCCGCTGAAGGCGCACTCAAGAATACCCCTGAGAAGTCTAGCAGCTACATGATTCTCTCGGCCCTTCCGGCCACCCAGGGTATTTACGGATTCGTTGCCTTCTTCATGTGGCTTCTTGTCTTCAAGTTCGACTTTGCAGCCAACGGTCCCCTGCTCTTCGGGGTCGGAATCGGAGTGGGTATCGTCTGCATGATCTCCGCCATCCGCCAGGGTCAGGTATGTGCCAACGGTATCGTAGGAATCTCTCAGGGACATGACGTACAGACCAACACACTGATCTATGCCGCTCTTCCCGAGTTTTACGCAATCCTTGGTCTCGTAGGTGCCCTTATGTTGACCCTTGCTATATAAAGATGAGCTTGATCAAGTCTATTTCCGGAATACGCGGAACCATTGGCGGAAAGCCCGGTGACGGGCTTTCTCCCGTTGACATTGTGAAATTCACCTACGCCTATTGTGCCACCCTCCCCTCCCGCAAGGCAAGACCTGTGGACCGGAAGTACAGGATAGTGGTTGGAAGGGATGCCAGGATCTCGGGAGAAATGGTGGAGAACCTTGTCGTCGGCACTTTGATGTCATGCGGAGTGGATGTAGTCAGAATAGGACTGGCATCCACACCGACGACCGAGATGGCAGTAACGTTCGCAGAAGCTGACGGTGGCATCATCCTGACCGCTTCCCACAATCCACGCCAATGGAATGCACTCAAACTCCTCAACGACAAGGGAGAGTTCCTCACTGCGGACGAAGGTCAGGCTATCCTGGACCTTGCCGAGAATGAAGACTTCGAATTCGCCGGAGTCGATGAACTGGGCAAAGTAACAGAACACGACTACACAGAAGAACACATCGATGCGGTCCTTGCCATTCCGGATGTGGATGTAGAATCCATCTCTGAATCCAACTTCAAAGTCGTCCTTGACGCTGTTAATTCCGTGGGAGGAATAATTATGCCCAGGCTCCTCGAAAAGCTTGGAGTAGAATGTGTCAGGCTCAATTGTGATCCTTCCGGGGATTTCGCCCACAATCCCGAACCATTACCGGACAATCTCGTGGATCTCCGGACATCCGTAGTGAAGGAACATGCTGACCTGGGAATCTCTGTAGATCCGGATGTGGACCGTCTGGCATTCATCTGCGAGGACGGAGAACCTTTCGGTGAGGAATATACCCTGGTGAGTGTCGCATCCTACCTGTTCGAGAGGGCAGCAAAGATTGCGGAAGCTGAGTCTATATCCCTGGAAGAAGTGACTTATCCCTACGCAGCAGTATCCTGCTCCAACCTTTCAAGCAGCAGGGCCCTGCGAGATGAAACCGAGAAGTTCGGAGGAAGGTACCTTGCTTCCGCAGTGGGAGAAGTGAACGTCACAACCCTGATGCGCAAGGAGAATGCCCTCATCGGCGGAGAAGGCAACGGAGGTGTGATCTATCCGGCTCTTCACTATGGAAGGGACGCTATGATGGGAGTTGCACTATTCCTCTCGAACCTGGCGCATAAAAGGATGAAGGCCAGCGAATTGAAGAAGACCTATCCGGAGTACCACATCGCAAAGAACAGGATAGAACTATCTGACAAGGGTTTGATAGACAAGATCCTGGATGAGATGAAGAGAGTTTATGCTACGGAGGAGGTCAACGACATTGACGGAGTCAAGATAAGCTTCGAAGTCGAGCGCAAATGGGTACACCTGAGACGCTCGAACACAGAGCCCATCATCCGCATCTATTCAGAAGCACCGACACTGGAGGAAGCTGAAGCCCTCGCAGGAGAGGTGATTTCCATCGCTGAATCTGTCATCAACGGTTAGAGATGTTCTCTTTCAGGACAACTGCGCTGGAGGACCAGCTGGACAAGGCCCTGCTTGGCGGCAGGGTCGGATGCTTCTGCACCCAGAACTGCTGGGACACTGCCAGAGGGCGGTACATGTACGACCTATTCCGTGAACGGGGCAATCTGGAGGTAGTCTTCAGCCCTATGGGAGCTGAACTCACCCCTGGCACGAACCACATTTCATTCGACAGGGAGTCCCTGTCCGACCTTGATGCCGTCGTGGTGGAGATCCAAGATGCCGGAGCACGGTACTTCAACTATTCAAAGGATGTATTCCAACTTATGGAAGTCCTGTCCGGGATTGATGCCGCCCCTGCATTGTACATAGTGGATCACATCAATCCAGCCGGAAGGATAGTCGAAGGATCTATGCCCTCTGGGCCGGTGGAAGCCCACACCCCAAAAATCGCCCATCGTCACGGATTGACCCTTGGGGAGCTTTGTAACCTTTACTACACTGAAATAGGAGCATCCTTTCCCCTTCATGTAATCTCTGCCCTTGCAAATGACTCCACCCGACAGCTCCTGCCCTGGACCATAGCCCCCGCTTCGGACATCCCCGGAATGTTCACCTGCCAGATGTATTCAGGCGGAGGTCTGTGGAACAACACCACCATCACTCCTGCCATCGGTACAGCCCGCCCGTATGAGTATTTCGGAGCGCCGTTCATCAAGCACAGCACCCTTGAGATAATACCCGCCCCCGCCGGAGTCCTGATGCGCCCGTGTACCTTCACTCCCGCCGCAGGAAGGCATCAGGGACAAAGATGCCAGGGTTACCAGATAATGCTCCAGCCGGGAGCTGATTACCACTCGCTCCTTCACTCCATACAGTTGATCAGGTATTTCCTTGAGAGATACCCTCAATTCGAGCTTATGGACGGATTCGAAGAAAAACTCTCAGATCCGGTAATCCTGAACTACATAAAAGGCGGGATCTCCTACCAGGAAGTAAGGGAGCATGTCAAACTGGAAGAGCAGAAATGGATCCGTAAGGCGAAGCGTTACACTCTATATGACGATCAGCCATACCGGATTAAATAAGTTTTTTCATGGATATGTTTGTCTTTTAAAGGAAAAGCCTTATCTTTGCAGGCTTTTTACAGCGAAATATTGTACAATTAAATCGTAAAGCAATGAAAAAAGGACTTCATCCCGAAAACTACCGCCTTGTAGCTTTCAAGGATATGTCAAACGAAACCGTGTTCATCACCCGTTCCTG
>JAGCWD010000020.1 GCA_017962025.1 Bacteroidales bacterium | reverse complement strand
GATAGTTACCTTGCTCACGGACACATCATCACCCCAGAGACTGATGGAAAGGTAACCGCAGACGTTCTTGAACGCAAGGAAATCACCGTCACTCACGGCGACCATGGTGTTCGAACCGATACCAAACGAGTTCTCCTTGTAGTACTGCTCCGCAGGAAGGACCATCGTAAGCACTCCGCTGTTGCTCAGCTTGTTGCTTGTGCGGTAAGGATAGGCCGCATAGTAATAGTCCACGTCGCCACCGGTATGGAAACCACTTGTAGTGACTTTCTCGAAGTCTCCAGCCGTTTCACCATCTTCACCCAGAAACTTGTACTGGTAGTTGTAGGTTTTCTTCTCGAAGATAGAGATGCGGTCGTCGGCATTCCACAGGACCTTCATGTTCTCGTCGGCATAGATCCTTGTCTCAGGTAATGAAGCGGATTCGGTAGAGGCGTGAAACACGATACCGGAAACAGGGGCTCCTGCTTCGGAATCAACGAACATTTGATCTAGCTCAACTTGACACGATGACAAAATAAGCAGAGAAACAACTAAATAAAGTGCTTTCTTCATATGCAACTAGTTTTATAACCAATCAGAAATGATTCTCCTGCAGTTTACGCATGTGGGGAATGACTATTGGAGAATCAGGATTCTGTCAGCTAAATCGCAGAGCATTCACTGCTCTTGAGTGTTAGCTTTACAAATATAAACAATTTGCTTTAGTTTCTGAAATAATGACTATATTCACAAAAACTCAACAAATTTTCAACATGAAGAAATTATTGACTTCCATTGCAGTTGTCATTACTGTCGCAACGACAGTTGCTTTCGCTCAGCCTAGCGGCGCCCGTCCCGGAAAGCCGGATGCAGAAAAGTCTGCAGATGCCGAGAAACCTGCACCAGAACTAAAAGTCACTCCCGGAATGTTCGGAGTTGCCCATCAGGATAAGGACTGGTATTTCGAAATACCCAACGAGTTGCTGGGCCGCCGGATTCTTGCCGTGACCAGGTATGTCAGCAACACTCCCGGATCTTCACAGTACGGAGGTGAGGAGGTTACGGAAAAAATGATTTACTGGGAGAAAGCCTCAAACGGTAATTTGCTGTTGAGGGTGGATGCCCTTACCATCCAGGCTGATGAGGGTCAGGAAATTGAGAAGGCAGTGAAGGTCAGTTCCGAGAATCCGATTCTCGCCTCTTTCAAACCTGAGAGCAAATCTTCCGAGGGATCTACGAGGATCAAGGTTACAAGCCTCTTCGAGGGAGACAACCCTGTTTTCTCCCTGAGCAATGCATCGAAAAGGCAGATGAACCTTGGTGGCGTAAAGGGGGATGCCAGTTTCATTGAGAGTATCAGAACCTATCCTATTAATACTGAAGTAACTGTTACAAAGACATTTACTTATAATCAACCGACTCCTGGTGCAGGAGGAGCAGGTCCTGTCAGGTCGCAGTATCTTCCTGCAGGATCGGAGGCAGGTGTAGTCACTCTGGTTCTCAACACTTCCATGGTGCTTCTTCCCGAAAAGCCGATGCAGCCAAGGCTCTTCGATGCCCGCGTCGGTTATTTCGCAGACGGTTACAGCAAGTTTTCGGATGACCAGCAGGCCGTGGAGAATGTTCGTTTCATAACCAGATGGCGCCTTGAGGCACGTCCTGAAGATGTTGAGAAGCAGAAGAGAGGGGAACTGGTGGAACCGATAAAGCCGATAGTGTACTACATCGATCCGGCGACGCCCAAACAGTGGAGAAAATACTTGATTGCCGGAATCAATGACTGGCAGGTTGCTTTCGAACAGGCGGGCTGGAAGAATGCCATACGTGGTGAAGAATGGCCTGAGGACAATCCTGACATGAGTCTTGAAGATGCCCGTTTCTCTGTCATCCGTTATCTTGCTTCTCCTACAGCCAATGCCTACGGACCGAATGTCCACGATCCACGTTCCGGTGAAATCATGGAAAGCCATATCGGTTGGTATCACAACGTCATGACTCTGGTTCATGACTGGTACCAGATCCAGGTCGGTGCAGTTGATCCGCGTGCACGCAAATTCAAATATGATGAAGAACTCATGGGAGACCTTATCCGTTTCGTGTCCTCACATGAAGTCGGACATACCCTTGGACTGAGGCACAACATGGGTTCCAGCAACCAGACCCCCGTAGAGAAACTACGTGACAAGGAATGGGTCGAAAAGAACGGCCACACCATAAGTATCATGGACTATGCCCGTTTCAACTATGTCGCCCAGCCTGAAGACAATATCGGCAAGGATGGACTCTATCCCAGGATCAATGACTATGACAAATGGGCCATTGAATATGGTTACAAGGCCACTCCGTACAAGACTCCAAAGGAGGACCACCTCTATTGGAACAAGGTCATTATCGAAAGGCTTGCTGCCAATCCCAGGCTTTGGTTCGGTGGTGAAGGAGGCGATTCTGATCCTCGTTCGCAGCGTGAGGACCTTGGTGACAATTCAATGAAAGCCAGCACCTATGGAATCCAGAATCTCAAACGTATTATCGGACAGCTTCCCGAATGGAATGCCGAAGAAGGTGACCAATATCGGAACCTCAGCCGTATGTACACCCAGCTGACAGGACAGTACAACCGTTATCTTGGCCATGTTTCCGCAAACATCGGGGGCAGGTTCGTTACCTACAAGAGTATCGAACAAACGGGACCCGCTATATATACAGCCGTACCCAAGGCTCAGCAGAAAGAGGCCCTTGACTGGCTTAATGAGAATCTCTTTAAGAAGCCTACCTGGCTGGTCGATGTACCATACATTTTCAATCTTACCGACCGTCCCGACAGTTATCTGTATTCCTCGATTGACAATGTCGTGAGTGCAGGGAATCTGCTGAATATCCAGAAACTCTCCCGAATGGAACAGTTCTCTCAGTACGATTCATCCAACTACAAGCCTGAGGAGTATCTTTCCGACCTGACCGGGATGATTTTCGAGGAGCTTTATAAAGGCCGTGCTACCGACAGTTACCGACGCTATCTCCAGCGCCGCTTCGTAAGTGCGGCGATCAGTGTCGTGACTAACAGGACAGCTGAAGGGACAGATGGCAGATCATTGATCCTCAGCATTTTGAATGATCTTCAGAAGAAGACTTCAAAGGCCAAGTCATCTGATACTGCAACCCAAGCCCACTGGCAGGATCTTTCCAAGACCATAGAAAAGGCCCTTCAATAATCGGATGACTTCAAATCATTTCTGCAAAATCTTTTACCTTCACATCGGTAAGCAGATGCTTAGAATTGGATACTGTCTCTGAGAAGGTCTTCAAGCAAAGGGGACACGCAGTGACAATAGTATCCGGGTCATTGACGAGAAGATTATCAAGGGATGCTTCAGTAATCTTTGCACGGTCCCTGTTATCCAAGGTCAGGCTGCCAAGGCTGCCTCCACAACAAACGCTTTCATCGTATTCCTTGGCAGCTTTTACCAGAGTTCCGACCTTGTCCAGCGCAGCCCTTGGCTCTATATAGACGTTGCTCCCACGACCCAGTTCGCAAGGATCGTGATAGACTATCTTTTCGTCGGATTTGCTCACCTGAAGCTTACCGGAAGCGATCAGGTCATTGATGAACTGGGTGTAATGGACGACCTTGATGCCCTCAAAATGATATTCTTCTTTGAATACCTTGTAACAGATGGGGCATGACAGGACAAGGGTCTTGCAACCGGATTCCTCGATCATCCTCTTGTTGGCCTCGATTACCTTCGCGGCAGCTTCTGTCTTGCCGGCCAGCATCAGTGGCCTGCCACAGCAAATGCCCCCTTCCCTATCGGCAAAGGCATAATCCACCCCTGCTGCCTTGAATACTTTTTCGACTGCCTTAATGATTCTTGGTGTCAGATGAGTCATACACCCTGCGAAGTACAGTACCTCCGGTACCACGGTGTCGGCCGGACAGCTGTCCGGACCCGGCCGAGTCCATCCTCGCTCCGCTGCGGCTGAGTACGGCCTAAGTCCGGCAGCTGCTCCGGCAGTTCCAGCTAATGCAAGGTATGAATATTCATACGGCAAGGAGTTGTTGACGGTAATGCGCTGGGCACGCCTAAGAGCAGGAGCATCAACACCGACCGGGCAAAGTGCATGACACTTGTCGCACATCAGGCACTTGTCCGCTATCGCATTGATTTTCTTCTCATTATGTCTTCTCAAGAACCTGATAAAATAGACTGAAGAGTACTTCAGGTTCTTTTTCTGTACATTCATCGGACAAGCATCCAGACATAGACCGCAACTGGAACAAGCATAGATCTCCGCTTCCGCAACGCCTTTCCGTGGATGATGGGGCTTTATCCCAGCGTTCCTGAGAAGGATCCACAGGACCTCGGTCAGGATGTGCATGTAACGGCTGAAAGGCATTGCCACGAAGAACAAACCGAGGCATATCGAATAGGCCCACCAGAAAGGAGTAAACAAAAGCTTTTCGCCGAACAGGAAATGCCATAGATGATTTACACCTACGGTCAGGAAACTACCTCCGCTAAGGTCAGCTGTAAAACTCTCGGCAAGCAACCTCATAGGGAATATCATCCAGAGGCTGTACAAAGCGATACGGTCTGCAAGGGAAGGCTTTGTAGTATGTCGCATGCCGAGCACGATGGACCTGAATCTCTTGAACACCGCCAAGGCAATGCCGGTAAGGATGTACAGAAGGAAAAAGTCCATCAAAAAGAAAAAGAATGAGCCGCGAAGAGTAGTATGGCCTGGATTCATCCAGACAAAATACCTATAGAAGATAGGATAGAAAAGGCCACCACGTGTAACGTTCAGGCGGGCCGGAACGAATAGGGCGACTTCTATATGTCCGAGGAGTATGATCATGAACCATCCGAAAGCGATTGCCGAATGCATGTAACCCAGCAAAGGTTTCCTCTGCCATATCTTAACATGGAAAAGGCAGTCACCGAAAAGGTCCTTGAGGTTCTTGACTATATTCTTAGGAATAAACAGGGACTTCCAGAACCTTAGACGGTCTGTTCTAGGAATCGCGGCAAGCAACCTTACGCATCCGACTCCGATCCAGCACAGGAAGAACGTTATTCCGATAGTGAACGGAATAACGAAATGGCTGTACCCTGAAGGTATCCTGTCGATGACCTCCGGATCTGCGGCTTGTACCGCCAGTATGTAATTCAGAGGTGTCATTTCGATGAATATACTTTAGTTATTGACAGGATCAGATTCCTGGTGTTGATCCCCCGAGGACAGACCATCGAACATTTTCCACAGAGCTGGCAGCATCTGAGCATTTCAAGAGCCTTATCCGGCTTGGCGTTCTTGATATCCTCAATCGCCTCCCTGAGACTGGTCTGGGAATATTTCCCGGCTGTACAGACCGCAGTACAACTTCCGCACGCCATACAGATGCGCACATCAGGTTCGATGGCGGCGAGTTTCTCGTACTTATCCTTATCGAACAAGTCGAGGTTCATCCTGGAGCTGGGCACGAGGCCGAATCCGAAATCTACCATCTCTCCCTCACAAGTTGTTTGTAATTCCTGGCATCAGGGAATATCTCCGTCAGATACCTGTCAATCTCTACTGCGGCCGCCCTGGCATCAGCCAGGGTCTCGGGAAGGGTCTTGGGACCGGTAGCTGTTCCTGCCAGGAAAAGACCGGGGAGCAGACTCCTCTGTCCTGCCGCTATCCCGCTGCGGACAGCGAAATAGCCATCCTCCTCAACTGTCATCTCCAGCAGATCCCCGACAGCCTTTCCGGAAGCGGAAGGACGCATTCCTGACATTAGGACAAGCAGATCCAGTGTTGCCTTGAGCGGTTTGCTGGCCACAGTGTCCTCGGCCTTTACGATAAGGGTTCCGTCTAAGTTCTCCGATACTTCCGCCACCCTACCACGGATAAAGCGGATACCATATTCCTTTTGGGCTTTGAGATAGAGATCCTCGTAATGTCTTCCAAATAGTCGCAAATCCATGTAGAAGCAGAATACTTCGGCATCAGGAAAGGCTTCCTTTACCTCTATGGCTTGCTTTACAGCAGTGGCGCAGCAGACTTTCGAGCAGGACCTGCAACCGGATTTTTCATCCCTGGAGCCCACACAATGTACGAAGCCGATCCTTTTGGGATGGTCTATCCTCTTGTCCGAACCAGTCTTGAAATAGGCTTCCAGATCGGCATTAGTAATCACACGGTCGTATATTCCGTAACCATATTCCTCTTTCTTGACGGCATTGAAGAGGTCAAAACCGGAAGCGATCAGAACCGCATCCGAAAGTACCGTGATACCGTTTGTGAGCCTGACATTGTAGGATTTCTCAAGCCTGTTGATAGCCCTGATCTCAGTCTCTGTGAATAATTTGACTCCTTCGGTGCTGCGGATCAGTCCGCTCAGGACCTCATCTGCCGGGACACCGTCTGGGAAAAGCCTGTCCCACTTGGCAAGATGGCCTCCCAAGGAAGAATCTTTCTCTATGAGAATGACATTATAGCCCATCCTCTGGAGCTGGGCAGAAGCCTCAAGGCCGGCAGGGCCGCCTCCGATTATAAGTATATTGTTTTTCATATCCTGTTATTTCAAACATGCACATGGAGAGGGACTCCCGAGATCCTTACCATTCTTTCCAAGATACTTCTTAGCAGGATCATATTCCACACCCATCTTGTCCAGGAGCGGTTCTACGCCCACCTGGTGGGTCTGGAGGCCGAGATCCCATGGATCATACCCCATCACCAGGCCCGCTACTTCCTCATAGGTAAGCGCCGGGATGCCGTGACCGTCCTGACCATAGGTTTTGCCAGTCGATTCGGCAATTACATACTGCCATCTGTCAAGGAAATAAGGACAACCTGGACAATTGGTGATGATAAGGTCAGGTTTGAAAGGCTCCATGCTTTCAAACTTCTTGTGGGTATTGGACAGGGAATATCCCCTGTTCCCTTTGATGAAATACTGCCTGAACCCGAATCCGCAGCAATGGCGGCGTTCCGGATAATCCACGATCTCACCACCCCAGGCCTCGATCATTCCGACAAGGACGTAGGGGTATTCAGCACCTCCAACTCCTTTGGAAGGGAACATCTTTGAATAGTGGCAGCCGATGTGCTCCACAACCTTGAGAGGTTCACCTGTGTGTACGTTCACAAGCTTACGGACAGCCTGTGCGGCAATCATGTTGCGGTACTTGTAGATCAAATCGCTTGCATGGACCAGGAACTTTGGCTTTGCGAACTCCAGCTTGCAGGACTTCCAAAGATTCTCGTGGATCTTAGCCTCCAGTTCAGGATACTCCCTCCATGTCTCCATGGTCTCGCAGTAGAGACCGAAGGAGGTAATGCAGGAGCAGACATAATTCTCATAACCGTGTTTCGCCATCAGGGCGAACTGGCGTGCTATGATTGTCATAACTGTCTCCTGAGGGATAGTATCGCTATGGTAGGCAATTCCTCCGCAAGTAGTATGATGTTCAGTTTCAAATATATCCTTGCCCAAGACATTCCTTGTGATATCCAGGAATGTCGCTTCAGAAGCGGGGAAGAAACTCTGCCTGATGCAGCTGCGGACGTAGAAATAATGATCGTCCGGTATCTCTTTCTGGTACTCTGACCAGATCTTCTGCTTTCCTTCGTAGATCATAATCCTAATGATTGAGATGTTTGGGAGAGCTGTCTGTGTAAATCTTTGCCTCGAACTCCTCTTGGGTCATCCCCCACTCGGCAGCCTTCTTTTCCCCTGCCTTACGGACAGCCTCCATTCGCGAAGTCGCACCGGTCAAGTCAAAAATGGCCTTGAGCTGGTCTAGGTCTTCCTGTGGTATGCGCCTCATTGCTCCGGGGCCTTTACCGTCAAGGTTGCCTCCCAATCGTTCGAAAACGTCGTCCAGATGCTTCTCTTCCCATTCCCAAACCCTGCCGGCCTCAGGATGCCCGGCATAGTCGAAACGGCGGGGATAAACGCAGTAACCATATTCCAGCACGTTGGAACAAAGGTCTTTGGTCAGAAGATATTGCTGGCGGCCCTTTTCTGACTCGATAAAATAGCCAAGCTCGATTGAGAGGTTGCGGAGAGACATTATTATCAAGCCTGCAGCATTTTTCCTGGGACATCTTGTCACGCAACTCATGCACTCCCCGCAGTACCAGATTGTGTCGCTTTTGAGAAGTTTCTCTATCTCTTCGTCATCCTTGCTCTGAACTATATCAACTATCCGGCGGGGGTCATAGCGGTAGAACTCGGCTGCCGGGCATATCGCAGTGCATGTCCCGCAGTTGATGCAGGCATTCAACCCCTCCTTCAGGCGATAATCCTCCATCAGAAGGTCATACAGTTTACCCATTGCAATTCTTTTTTGTAGGATATTTTTCTGCCATGGACACGAGGTCGGATTCCGGGTCCATGTTCTTCTCCATCATCGCGAGCACCTTGATAAACACTTTAAGGTCCTCCCGGGAAATCTCACAGAGTATTTTCCCAACCGCCTCGTAAGCAAGGGCCTCGATTTTATCCTTTATCTTCAAGGAATATGATGTCACCTTGATAAGGTTCTGTCTCCGGTCGCTCGGATTGGAAACCCTTGTGACCAGTTTCCGGCTTTCAAGTCCATCGATGAGTTTTACTATGGAATTCTTGTCCCTCATGGTAATGTCAGCAATCTGCTGCTGGGTCAGGACCCCTTCATCCCAAAGAGTATCCATTACCAGGAACTGCTCGGGAGACAATTTGAAACCACCTTTCCGGAAGGTATCGGAAAGGCTCTGCTTCATACTGTTATGTGCAATGTTAAGGAACAAGAAGGCTTGCTTCTCTAGTACCATGTTTTATTGTAATACCTTTTACTATTTTCTGCAAAGATAAGTGAATAATGCTATCCGCGCAAGTCAAGCACGGAATTTCTTATCTTCCTCGAGCATTCCGAGATAGGAATTATAGCGTTCGCGAGAGATTCTCCCCTCCTCAACTGCCTGTTTTACGGCGCAGTCAGGTTCATGGGTGTGGGTGCAGGGAGTGAAACGGCATCCCTTCATTTCATGAAGCATCTCTGGGAAATAAAGGCCAATCTCATCCTTCTTAAGATCCACAAGCCCGAATCCCCTGAGCCCGGGAGAATCGATTATAAAACCTCCTGAAGAAAGCGGATACATCTCGTAAAGGGATGTAGTGTGCTTTCCCTGAAGATGGGCAATGGATATGTCCCCTACCTTGGGATTGAGAGAAGGATCCAAAGCCTTGATAATGGAAGACTTCCCTACTCCGGACTCTCCAGTGAAAAGACAAACCCTACCATTCTCCCTGGTTCCCACAGCCTGACGAAGGTCTTCTATTCCCTCGCCAGTCAGTGCAGAAGTGTCGATCACCGGGTAGCCTGCGCTTCCATAAATCCAATGGAACTCGGCAAGCTCTTCCGGAAATTCCTTCTTGAATATGTCAACTTTGTTGAGGACTATAGTGGCAGGGATTCCATATACCTCGCAGGTCAGCAGGACCCTGTCGAGGAAGGGCAACTTGATTTCCGGGAAAAACAGGGTCACTACTATGAACGCCCTGTCAAGGTTGGCAGCAATGACATGCGACTGCCGGGACAGGTTGGTGGATTTCCGTATAAGGTAATTCGACCGGTCCGACACCTCGACTATGCTCGCAGGATGAGTGAGGGATGGTTCTTCGGAATAATCATAAGAGACCACATCACCGACTGCCACGGGATTTGTGGCATCGCTGCCTGAAAGGCGTACCTTACCTTTGAGCACGGCAGGGAAAGGCGCCCACTCAGGAAGCCTGGAGAGCATGAAATGGCTCCCCGCGTTCTTTACAACCGTTGCCTTTCCTTTCATCAGGAGGCAAATTTACTAAATAATTGTCTAAATTTGTGGACATGATAAGACAAGAGACAATAGATGGGGCCGTCAAGGCTCTTTTCGATGAGATTGAGTTTACGAATGAGCCTTCCGGGCTATACGACCCTCTGAGGTACATGATTGCCATAGGCGGGAAGAGGCTGAGGCCTAGCCTGTGCCTGACAACATATTCATTGTACAAGGACAGTTTCGTTCCGGAAATCCTGGAACCGGCTGCAGGACTGGAAGTATTCCACAGTTTCACCCTGATCCACGATGATATCATGGACCGTTCCCCTCTCCGCAGGGGCGTGGAAACCGTCTGGAAGAAATGGAATCCCGACACAGCCATCCTCTCAGGGGACGTGATGTGCATAGACAGCTATGCCCGGGTGGCCAAGGCTCCCCGCGAGTGCCTGGATGAAGTACTCTCCCTCTTTTCCAGGACCGCAGCACAGGTCTGCGAAGGACAGCAGTATGACATGGAATTCGAAGGCAGGGACAACGTCCAGATGAATGAATATATGGACATGATCGGCCTGAAGACCGGAGTTCTTATAGCCTGTGCCGCAAAGATGGGAGCTCTGATCGGAGGAGCCCCGGCAGAAGACTGTGAAAGGTTGTACGAGTACGGCTATAATCTGGGTCTGGCCTTCCAAGTCGCAGATGATTACCTTGATGCCTACGGTGACGAGAAGGTGTTCGGCAAACCCATCGGAGGAGACATAATCAATTCCAAGAAGAGCTGGCTGACCGTCAGGGCTTTCGAGAAAGCCGAAGGCAGCGCATTGCAGGACCTGAAGAAGGCCATGGCCATGCCCGTCGGAACCGAGGCTGAAAAGGAGAACAAGATCAACTGGGTAAAAGGTCTGTATCAGGAATTAGGCGTCGGGAAGGACGCCCAGGAGAGAATCCTTCGCTTAAATGCCAAGGCTCTTGACGCAGCCTCAAAGGTCTGCGAAGGAGACCGTTTCGAGTTCCTCCGCTATTTCGCCTACCGTCTCATCGGCCGCACCAGATAGCCAATTCATTCAAAAGAGAGGTGTGACCTCCCCGAACCGCCGCTCCGCGGCCCCACCGATCGCTTCGCTCCGGTCCCCCCTCTTAACGTGCCGAGGGTGGCAGTGGTTCTGGGAGGTCACACCTCTCTTTTAAGGAATCAATAGTCGATGACTATAGCGGTGCTGGGAGGGACGACTGTGGAGTCGTTGATGGTGACCTTCTCTCCGGTTACAACATTGACTCCCTCTCCAAGCCCTGAGGCGATCTCAGCATAGTGTGACCAGGGAATTGTCTTTTCCTCAGGAGAATTATTCACGTAAACAAACACTTTCTCGGTGTCGTTATAGCGGAAGAATGCATAGGTGTTGTCCCTTGTCATGAAATGCATTGTGCGACCGTTGTGGATAACGTCCTTGCCCTTACGCCACTGGAAAAGGGTCTTTACATAATCGTGAAGTTCAGCCTCAACTCCCGTACGTCCTTCTTCTGAGAAAAGGTCCTTCTCATCACCTTCCCATCCTCCGGGGAAATCCATCCTGAGCTCACCGTCACTCTTGTAGTTCTTGCCGGTGGCAAACATCATCTCGTCTCCGTAGAAAAGCTGAGGGATTCCACGCACCGTAGCCAGCAGTGAATAAGCGATCTTCATCTTGTCCGGATCCTGATGCCATGAATCTGCAATACGGTTGTGGTCATGGTTGGACAGGAAGATCATCATGTTGGACAGGTCATGATAAGTAGCATCATGCGCAATCGCATTGTACACCCTGAACATTCCCTGGCCCCATCCTGGATTATTCTCGGAAAGGGCGGCGGTTATTGCTTCCTGGAGCGGGAAGTCCATTATCGATGGCAAGTGAGAGTCGAAACCATCGGCATTGGCATTCCCTCCCTGCCAGTAGGCAAGCTGGTCGAAATTGGAATCCCAGCACTCGCCCACTATGTTCAGGTTCGGATACTCGTTCAACACAGCCTCGCACCATTTGCTCATCGGCTCCTTCTCGTTGTAGGGGTAGGTATCCACGCGGAGACCATCCTGCCCGGAATACTCCATCCACCAGATTGTCCATTGCTGGAAATATTTAAGCATGAAAGGATTGTCGAGATTCATGTCGGGCATGGAACGGACGAACCATCCGCTGACTAGCTGATCTGCGTCATATTTGGAGGCATTCGGATCAATCGCTGTGGAGAAAACATAATGCGTCCCTGTATATTCAGGAAACTGATGGATCCAGTCGCTGAACGGGAGGTCTTTCATCCACCAGTGGTCGGTACCGCAATGGTTTGTGACTATGTCCATGATGACTTTTAGCCCTTTCTCATGAGCCTTGGAAACATATTCCTTGTACTGGGCATTGCTTCCGAATCGCGGATCGATGAGGTAGTAGTCGCCGCAGGCATAGCCATGGTAGGACTCATGGTGCTGGTTATCCATAAGGAGAGGTGTACACCATATGGCGGTAGCTCCTAAGTCAGCGATGTAGTCCAGATGGTCGATTATTCCCTGAAGGTCTCCTCCGTGGCGACCGAAAGGACGGCTGCGGTCTGCGGTTTCAAATGTGTCGTCAGTATTGTCGTTGCCGGGGTCGGCGTTGGCAAAGCGGTCTGGATTGATCAGGTAAATGAAATCGGAAGTAGTGAAACTCTTCCTCTCAGCAGAACCTTCTTCACGGGCATAGATTCCATATGGACGCCTGAATGATTCCTTCCCTTTGGTAAAGACAAGATCATAGGTTCCAGGCTTGGCGGAAGGTCCGATCTTGACATCTACGAACAAATAGTTCGGACTCTCTGCCTTGTGGACCTCGGCGATTGAAAGGCCGGGGCCGTCTATTGAAACATCCCATGACGAGATTTCATCGCCGTGGATCATCAGTTGGAGATCCGTCTTCATTCCCACCCACCAGCAAGGAGGCTCAACCTTGGAAACTCTCGACTCCGGAACATCTACGGACCAGGTCCATGGCTCCTTCAGCAAAACACTGACAGTTACCGCATCATCGTCAGCCAACCTCTTGAAACAAAAGCTACTGTCAGTCACCGAAACGACCTCGAAGCCAGGGTTGCCGCTATCCAGGGCAGGATGGGCATGCTTCAAAGCATTGAGACATGAATAGAAGTCTGTGGCAGCATTATGATGCCAGTCCGGCATGGGATCCTTTTCAAAGAACTCGAAGCGGTGGTCGTAACCGACCTCCTGACCAGTGTAGATGAGTGGCTGACTGCCTGGTAGTGTCCAGCAAAGGACTGCCATGGCCTTCCAGGCTTCTCCCATCCTTTCAAACTCGGTTCCATTCCATGAGTTCTCATCATGGTTGGATGTAAACATAAGACGGTGCGAAGTGCCATATCCTTCCTCATTCCATTTGATGTAGCTGAGCAGGCTGTCTGCATCCGCCTTACCCTGGGCGATATCGTTCAGAAGATGGTGAAGCCTCCAAGCATATGTGCAGTCGAAACCGGCATCGTTAAGCCATGTTTCCTCACCTTCCGCCAGGAAGAAGAGCCTTCGGGAGTAATCATTCCTGAATTTGGAGAATACATCAGCCCAGAAATCCAGGGGTACCTGGGACGCCACGTCGCAGCGGAAACCGTCAATCCCGCGGTCTAGCCAGAACCTCATGCTTTTCTCCATCTCTGCACGCATATCCTTGTTGGAATAATCGAGCTTCGCGATGTCAGTCCAGTCATATTCTACGACTGTTTTTCCTTCGGCATCACGGACGTACCAGGACGGATCCTTTTGGGTCACCCAGGGATGGTCTGGGGAAGTGTGATTCGCAACCCAGTCGATCATGACTTTAAGGCCAAGGTCGTGAGCCTTCCCAAGGAAACTGTCGAAGTCTTTGAGAGTGCCGAATTCGGGATTCACGTCACAATAATCCTTGATGGCATAATAGGAGCCCAAGGTCCCTTTCCTGCCTTCCACCCCGATGGGATAGAGAGGCATGATCCACACCACGTCGACTCCCAATTCCTTGAGTTCGGGAAGTTTGGCCTCTGCAGCCGCAAAAGTACCATCAGCGGTAGCCTGGCGAACATTCAGCTCATAGATGACCGCGTTCTCAGTCCAGTCTCCTTCTGTCAAAGGGGTCTCGGTCTTTTTGCCGCATGACACGGCAATGGCCAACACGGCCAAAAAACATACGATCCTTCTCATGCCTAAGCTCTCTTCTCTTCGACGAACCTTACGCAGATTGCTCCCAGGACAAGAAGGACACCTGCAATAATCATCATGTTACCCTGTACTCCACCGCAGATTTTCAGAATGACTCCACCGAGAGCAGCCGCCACGATCTGGGGAAGGCAGATGGTGCAGTTGAATAGGCCAAGATAACTACCCATGTGCTCGCCCTTGAGGGAATTGGTCAGCAGCGTGAACGGAATGGCAAGCATGGCAGCCCAGGCGGCTCCAATGAGGAAGTACGAAAGGAACAGGACGTACTGGTTGTGGACGAAAGCCACAGAGATAAAACCTATGGCTCCAAGGAGGAGGCTCACCACATATGCCATCCTGAGGGATTTGAACTTCGGAATGACTATGGCCCAGAGGATGGAACCCACGGCCTGGATGGCGAAGACGACTCCGACCCAGTTGCCCGCTGACTGATAACCTTCGGATGCAGTGTCGGTCGCGTTCCAGCAGTTGGCAGCTATCGTTCCGTTTGAATATGTCCACATGTACATGAACGCCGCCCAGCAGAAGAACTGTACGAGTCCGACTGTCCAGAAAGTCTTAGGAGCATGGAACAGGAGTTTGAAAAGGCCCTGCTTATTTTCAGACTCACTTGAAGCAACCGCAGGATCGATCCCATGGAATTCTGCATATTCCTTCGGGTTCATCTCCTTCACTTTCATGAAGGTGTACATCACGCATGCAATCAGGATAGCAGCTCCGCAATAGAAGCTCCAGATAACTGATTGAGGAATCTGTCCCTTGGGTGCTGTATTCGCTATCCCTATCCAAGTGAAGAAAATAGGAAAAAGATACCCTACCAGGCTACCGGCATTGCAAAGAAGCGACTGTATCGAATATGCCTGGGCTTTCTGTTCTTCGCTGACCATATCACCGACCATCATCTTGAAAGGCTGCATGGCGACGTTGATGGAAGTGTCAAGGAATATCAGTGAGAAGAGCCCGAACCACATCGCTCCATTGAGACCAAGGAGGAGCTTCGTAGAGAAGTTCAAGCTTCCGGCATTTGGAAGGAAGGCCATTACCAGAACGGCAACGATTGCACCTACCAGAAGGTATGGTTTCCTGCGTCCCATCTTGCACCAGGTCCTGTCGGAGTACTTTCCAATCAAGGGTTGGACTATCATCCCCATAAGGGGTGGAAGTATCCAGAAGAAACTCAGTTGATGAGGATCAGCCCCAAGGGTTGCGAAGATCCTGCTGATGTTGACACTCTGGAGGGCATAGGCTATCTGCACGCCGAAGAACCCGAAACTCAGGTTCCACATATCCCAGAAAGACAGTTTCCGCTTGTTTTGCATATCTAATAATTCTAAATGGTTTTCATCTTATTTATAGCATCCAGCCTTCCGGCAGTGAAATGCCATAGTACTACCCCGACCGAAACTGAAACATTCAAGGAATGCTTAGTCCCGAATTGTGGAATTTCGAGAGTGAAATCTGATGCATCAACTACTTCCTGAGCCACCCCATCAACTTCGTTCCCGAACACGAACGCATATTTCTTGCCTCTCTTTTCGATAGGATCCCAAAACTCAGGGGTGAATTTTTCTAAGCTGACAGAACCTACAGTCTGTTCCACACTGACAATAGTATATCCTTCTTCAACGAGGCACCTTATTGCATCAAGCGTTTCCCGCGCATGCTCCCAAGGAACGCTCTCTTCAGCCCCGATGGCTGTTTTGCGTATTTCGGCAGAAGGAGGCAGGGCGCATATTCCGCAAAGCCACATCTTGTCAACCTTGAATGAATCACAGGACCGGAATGCAGAACCCACATTATGGGCACTGCGTACGTTATCTAGTACCACAATCACACCGGTTTCAGAAAGGGAACGGTACTCTTCCGGAGTGATGCGGCCAAGCTCTGTATTCAAAAGTTTTCGATGACCGGACAAATGGAAAAACTCTATTGATTCAATAATGCAAATATACCATATCTATGCTTAAATGGGAAATCTTTGATGCTCCTCTAACAATTATTTTACTAAAACGTAAAAAATATTTTGACTAAAACGTAAAAATGTATTAATATTGTAATTATTTATACAATTAATGTGTAGATATTGTATATTTTTAAATGACCAACTAAGAGTTTTTACACAATAGAATACGTTTCTAAACACAAAACACACAAACCATTATTACATTATGACCAAATCTTTTTCGCTAAAAGCGATGCTGATTTCTGCCGCAGCACTCCTTCTTGGAGTTGCCGCATTTGCGCAGCAGAAAAGCATCAGCGGAACCGTTAAAGGTGAAGACGGCCAGCCGATTCCCGGTGTGACCGTCATGATCAAAGGAACTACCATCGGTGCCTCTACCGACATGGATGGTAAGTATTCCTTCAACTACACCCAGAACAACCCGACTGTC
>JAGCWD010000019.1 GCA_017962025.1 Bacteroidales bacterium | reverse complement strand
GAGATGCTACCTTCTCGCTCCACTTGTACGGGGCCGAAAGGGACATTACCGCGAACTGTTCGACCAACTCAGGAAACGTGGTTACACCGAGGTCCGGGTAGATGGGGAGATCCTGCCTCTCAATGAGGTCGATGCACTTGACCGTTACAAGGGCCATTTCATTGAACTGGTCGTAGATAAGCTCAAGCCTTCCGAAGGGGACACCAAGAGGGTAAGGGATTCAGTCATGACAGCCCTTAATCTTGGGAAAGGCTCCATTGCAATGCTTGAGAGCGGATCGTCACTCCTGCGTCATTTTTCGAAGCACCTTGTGGATCCCGACTCCGGCCTGTCCCTCCAGGAACCAGCACCACATTCATTCTCATTCAACTCCCCCGAAGGTTACTGCCCCCACTGCAAGGGGCTCGGAATGATAGTTGACATCAACATAGACACGATCATCCCGGACAGGAGTATCTCAATCGCAGACGGTGGAATAGTCCCTCTGGGAAAGGTGCGTGAGAACAAGAAATTCGACGTGATCCGTTCCATTGCCAGGAAATACAATTTCTCCCTATATGATCCCATAGCGACCATCCCCGAAGAGGCCGTGACCCACATAATATTCGGAAGCGACGAACTGTTCCGGGTAGGCGAGGGGAATGTGTCCGAGATGGTTTCGTTCCCTGGAATAGTGGATGACATAGATGAGAAGGTGGAATGTCCGGTCTGTCACGGAACCCGGCTGAACGAGAACACAAAGTGTTTCCGTATTGATGGGAAGACAATCTCCGAAGTTGCCGCCATGGAGATGACGGAACTCAAGGAATGGTTTTCTACCCTTCCTTCGAAGATGACTGTCAGGGAGAACAACATAGCCCGTGACATCCTCAAGGAGCTTGATGAAAGGGTCAGGTTCATGCTGGACGTCGGGTTGGACTACCTGTCCCTGGACAGGCCTACCGGCTCCCTTTCGGGAGGAGAAAGCCAGAGGATCAGGCTGGCTACCCAGATCGGCTCCAAGTTGGTAGGAGTCTTGTATATCCTTGATGAACCGTCGATCGGGCTTCATCAGAGGGATAACCGTAAGTTGATCGCGTCACTGAAGGAGCTACGTGACGAAGGCAATTCAGTGATGGTTGTGGAGCACGACATGGAGACGATGATGAGTGCGGACTGGCTTGTGGACGTCGGTCCGGGTGCCGGGGAGAACGGAGGGAAGATCTGCCTCAGCGCTCCACTCAAAGTCTTGTTGGGAGGACCTCAGGACAAGGAGACAAAACCTCACTGCATCCTCGGAAGTTCACTGACTCTGGATTATCTTCAAGGACGCAAGACTATCCCGGTCCCGCAGAAAAGGAGGCCCGGGAATGGTTTCTACCTGACTCTCAGGGGAGCCAGGGGTAACAACCTCAAGGATATCAATGTGACCTTCCCTCTCGGTTGTTTTATCGGAGTGGCCGGAGTAAGCGGCAGCGGAAAATCATCCTTGATCAACGAGACCCTGATGCCGATCCTGAAGAACAAGCTCCATCGTGCAAAACTGCGTCCTCTTCCTTATGGTTCGATAGAGGGGATAAAGAATATAGACAAGCTCATAGAAATCGACCAGAGTCCCATCGGGCGCTCGCCCAGGTCCAATCCCGCTACGTTTACGGGAGTCATGGGAGACATAAGGAATCTTTTCGAGGACACTCCTGATGCCAAAGTACGAGGATTCAAGGCTGGCCGGTTTTCATTCAATGTGCCCGGCGGACGCTGCGAGGCTTGCAACGGTGCCGGAATCAAGGTCATAGAGATGAATTTCCTGCCATCGGTCAACGTGGTTTGTGACGAGTGCAGGGGCAAGCGTTACAAGGAAGATACCCTTGCCGTCCATTACAAGGGGAAGAACATAAATGATGTCCTGGAAATGCCCATCAGCGAGGCTTACGAATTCTTCAAGCCTATTCCTGCGATTGCCAGGAAACTTAAGGCCCTTGTGGATGTGGGTCTCGGCTATGTTCATCTGGGACAGAGTGCGGTCACCCTTTCAGGAGGTGAGAGCCAGAGGATGAAACTGGCAGCCGAACTTTTCCGCAAGGCCACGGGCAACACCCTCTACATCCTTGACGAACCCACGACCGGACTTCATTTCGAAGACATAAAGGTCCTTCTCGGCGTACTTCAACAGCTTGTCGATCAGGGTAATACGGTTATCATCATCGAGCACAACCTCGATATCCTCAAAAGCGTGGACTACATCTTCGACCTGGGGCCCGACGGCGGCCAGGGTGGAGGCCGAATCGTTGCAGAAGGAACCCCTGAGGAACTCGCCGCTAATCCAGACTCGGTAACGGGGCCTTATCTGAAGGAGGTACTGTAATCTTAGCATAGTCCTCTGTTGAAGTATTGAAGAATTATTCTTAATTTTGTAAGAATAGTCTTTATTTTGGTTTATGTCGTCCGGTTGTCAGGTCAGCGTCAAGTCGTTTTGCTTCAATCCGTTCAGGGAGAACAGCTATCTCCTTTGTGATGAGGTGGGAGGCGAGTGCGTATTCGTGGATCCCGGATGCTATGATGAAGCCGAATCGGAGGCACTGAAATCATTCGTTTCTTCCCATGGGCTGAAGCCTAACGCCATTTGGCTGACCCACGGCCACTTCGACCACGTATTCGGAGTCGCCGGTCTTGCCAGGGACTATTCCATCCCGGTTTATATGTCTTCGGAGGACAAGATGATCCTGAAAAGGGATCCTGTTTATGCATGTGGGGTCGGACTAAAGGCACCCGACGTGTCATTCGAGACAGAGGACTTGGTGGAGGGGCAGGTCCTCACCACCTTCAACCGGGGAGGCTTCAAGGTTATAGCCACTCCGGGCCACACACCGGGTGGTGTCTGTTTCTACAGCGAGGAGAACAAGATCCTCTTCTCCGGCGACACGCTTTTTGCCGGCTCTATCGGGAGGGCCGACCTGGATGGTGGCGACTACGACAAGGAGATTGTGGGAATAATGGAGAAGCTTATGCTGCTTCCGGGAGACGTGGAAGTCTATCCGGGGCATGGCCCATCCACTTCTATAGCTGAGGAAAGGACGACCAATCCCTTCCTTCAGCCTTTCAACGAACCTTGGGAGAACGAAATCGACTTATGATATGCACATAGGAATTGCTGGAAATATCGGCTGCGGCAAGACCACTCTCACAAGGCTGCTTGCGAACCATTATGGATGGACTCCCAAATACGAGTCCGTCACATACAATCCTTACCTTGAGGACTACTATAAGGACATCCCGCGTTGGTCGTACAACCTTGAGACATATTTCCTGGCCCAAAGGTTCAAGGATGTGCTGGAGATTTCAAAGAGTCAGGATGTAATCATCCAGGACAGGACACTATATGAGGGTGTGTACATATTCGTGGCAAACAACTATGCCATGGGCAACCTCAGCAAGCGTGACTACGAGACCTATATGGACCTTTTCGGGGTAATGTCTTCCATGGCCGGCATGCCGGACCTGCTGATCTACCTCAAATGTTCGATCCCTCATCTTGTGGCCCAGATCCAGAAGAGAGGCAGGGATTACGAGCAGTCCATAGGACTGGACTATCTGGCCGGCCTTAACGACCGCTATGACAAATGGATTGCAGAGTACAAGGGCAGGGTGCTCACTATCGAGACCGATAACCTGGATTTCGAGAACCGTCCCGAAGACTTTGCATTGATTACTGACAAGATTGACGCCGAACTCTATGGCCTTTTCCCTATTGATAATATTAAATAATTCAAGATATGCACATAGCGATTGCAGGTAACATAGGCAGTGGCAAGACCACCCTCACCAAGATGCTGGCCGCCCACTACGGATGGACTCCCAAGTTCGAGTCCGTCGATTTCAACCCCTACCTTGCCGACTTCTATGCCGACATGGAGCGCTGGTCTTTCAACCTCCAGATCTATTTTCTCAACAAGAGGTTCAAGGATGTGGTGGAGATCTCCCGTTGCAGCGACATAATCATCCAGGACAGGACCATCTACGAGGATGCCCGCATCTTTGCACCGAATCTCCATTCGATGGGACTTATGAGTACAAGGGATTTTGAAAACTATTCAGACCTTTTCGACCTGATGATGTCCCTTGTGAGCAAGCCTGACCTTCTTATCTACCTTCGCTCTACCATTCCCAACCTTGTGGCCCAGATCCAGAAGCGTGGAAGGGACTACGAAAGCAGCATCAGGATCGATTACCTTACCGGACTCAACAAGCGTTATGAGGACTGGATCAAGGAATATGACGGCCATCTCCTGATCATAAACGTGGATGAAATCAAGTTCGAGAACAAGCCTGAGGACTTCCAGAAGATAACTGACAGGATCGATGCCGAACTCTTCGGCCTCTTCCCTGAAGTGAAGCAGATTGATGAATAAGTTATAAAACTCAATTAATATGAAAAAAGTTATTATTTATGCTTTTGCAGCCGTTGCGCTGCTTGCATGCGCCTCATGCGCAAACAAAAAGAATGTGATCACCGGCCATTTCGATGGCCTTCCCTGTGATTCCCTTAAAGTCGAGGTAGTCGATATCCTCAATGCCAGGGTACCTCTTTCCACTACCATTATACCGGCCACCAACGGAGATTTCACTTTCCCGTTCGCCGACACCACTGTCCGTGGCATCATCATCTATTGTCCTGATGACGAGAGGGGCCGTGAGCATGGAGTTGCATCCATCACCTTCGTTCCCGGTGAATATGCCAAACTTAGCGGAAGGCTAGACTCTGTCGTGGTTGATGGTTCCCAGTTCTTCAAGGACCAGAAGGCCTACGCCGAGCTCGTAAAGCCCGACCAGGACAGGATGTCCGAGATAGTTCAGGAATATCGTGCCGCCGCTGATGACGAGGCTAAGTCCGATTCCATCATGAACGTTTACAACGAGGTCAATGCCCATGTCAATTCCTTGACCAAGGATTTCATCAAGAATAATCCTGCCAGCCTTTACGGAGCCACCCTCGTCAGCCGCCTCATCGGTGAGGACGGTAAGGATGCTCTTGAGGTTCTGGATATTATCCCCGAAACTGTGCAGAACGGTTATCTGAAGCCCCTGATTGACAGGTCCAGGACTGGTGCCCAGAAGACAAAGGCAAGGGCTGAGGCAGCCGAGAAGGTAAAGGACGGCATGCAGGCTCCTGATTTCACCCTCAAGAACGAGAAGGGAGAAGACTTCACCCTTTCATCCATCTACAACAACGGCCAGTATATCATCCTCGATTTCTGGGGTGAGTGGTGCTACTGGTGCAAGAAGGGTATTCCTGACATGAAGCAGCTCTACAAGGATGCCAAGGGCAAGATCGAGATCCTCAGCATCGACTGCAATGACACCGAGGAGGTCTGGAAGAATGCCATCAAGGAGCATGAGCTTCCTTGGCTGCACGTTTACAACCCCGGTGACGAGAAGACAGACGTCGCCGTCACCTATGCTATCCAGGGCTATCCCACCAAGCTCATCCTCAATCCCGACGGAACCATCAACAAGACAATCATCGGAGAGGATCCTGAATTCTACACTTACGTCAAGTCCCTCATCGGTAAGAAGTAATAACCATGTCAAGACATATTCCATTCGCCCTCATCCTGGGGGCGGCAATGGTTTTGAATGCGATGTCCGCCGCCGCCCAGGCGGTGGACATCGTGCCTGATGGGGCTTTGCTGAGGGCTCCATTCTCCTCACAGGACGAGGAAAGGTTCCGTCAGCCTGACAAAGTCTTCTATCCGGAAACCTGGTTCCATTTCATAGGAGGTAATGTTTCCAAGGAGGGTATAGATGCAGACCTGCAGGCTATCCATGATGCCGGCTTGTCAGGAATCCAGTGGTTCCACGGGTATTTCGGAGGCCCCTGGCCTGCAACCGGCCACCAGCTTACAACCTTGAGCCCCGAATGGGAAGACATGGTTGGCTACCTTGGGCATAAGGCAGACAGCCTCGGCTTGAGGCTTACTGTCCAGACCTGTCCTGGATGGTCGATGGCAGGAGGCCCCTGGATAACTCCGGAGAATGCCATGAGGGAGATTGTCTGGACAAGGACCGACATTCCCTCAGGCAAGAAGGCTTCTTTCCCTCTTGGAAAGGCTGTCTCTGCTGATGAACCCTGGAGGGATTATCAGGACATCGCTGTCCTGGCTTTTCCTACGCCGCTTGGCGATACCGGAATCCCTCTCCAGCCTACGGTCACCGAATCTGCCGATGATTCGTGGAGAGCCCTTGTGGAAGGACGGAATGCCAAGGGTCTTTCGCTGAAAGAAAGCTCTTCCCATACAGTTACTTTCACCCTTCCGGAGGGAAGTGTGATACGTACCCTTGAGCTGCCCCCTGTGGGAGCGTTCTCACACAACTTCTGCTATGATCCCGGAATACATGTAAAGCTGACTGCAAAGGTGACTTCCGGAGAAGAGCGAATCCTCGTGGATGCTGATCTTCCCATGAGTAATTGGCAGGATGGTGACCCTTACGACATGGTCTTCGCCTGCAATGAGGTAGAAGGAGCGAAGAGCTATTCATTCACACTGACCAATGCCCATCCTGCGAGCGTAAGGTTCGTACGTTTCCTTTCCGCTGCCCGCAAGAACAGTTGGAGGGGAGAAGCGGGGTGGACCTTGATCGCAAAGGAGAAGAGCCAGGAGCGTCCTGAACAGAATGCTTTGGCTTACGTCAGCACCAAGGATGTCATTGACATAACGGGCAAGATGTCTGCTTCCGGCTCTTTGGACTGGACAGCTCCGGACAGTGGCTCCCCGGAAGGGAAATGGACGGTGCTCCGCATAGGACATGTCAATTCCGGCCGGAGGAACTCTCCTGCACCTCCTGAAGCTACCGGATGGGAATGCAGCAAGTTCGATCCCCGGGGAGCTGAAATCCAGTTTGCCAATTATGTGGGCATGCTTCAGGACGGCCCGTTGGGGGGTAAGGCTTCAGGCATGCTGATGGACAGTTGGGAATGCCACACCCAGACATGGACGCCCGGCATGGAAGGAATCTTCGAGGAGTCGATAGGCTACCCGTTGCGCAGATATCTTCCTGCCCTTATGGGTTATGTCCTCGACGGACAGGATAAGACCAGCAGGTTCCTGATTGACTGGAGGCGCACGGTGAACGACCTTTATTGCGAGAACTTTTTCAAGAAGATGACCGATCTTGCCCATGGCAAGGGCATGAAGGTCCAGTATGAGACTGCCGGAGGAGACGTGGTGACCATGGATCCTATGGAGTATTTCAAATACGCCGATGTGCCGATGTGCGAATTCTGGCAGCCTTTCTCAGAGGGCTATGTCGGCGACCTGGATTTCAAGCCGATCAAGCCAACCGCATCTGCCGCCCACATCTACGGCAAGCCCAGGGTGGCCGCCGAGAGTTTCACAAGTTTCTCCCTCACCTGGGATGAGCACTGGCAGATGCTCCGGGATGTTGCCAACTTCAACATGAGCGAGGGTGTCACCCATAATGTGTTCCACACCTACACCCACAATCCACAGGTCGGTTTCCTGCCCCCAGGAACCAGTTTCGCACAAAACATCGGAACGCCCTTCCTGAGGGGTCAGACCTGGTGGAAATACATGCCGTATTTCACCGGTTTCCTGGCAAGGCAGAGCTATCTCCTTGAAAGGGGTTTGCCTGTTGTGGACGTCCTCTGGTACCTCGGTGACGAGGTTGGACACAGACCTTCCCAGTACACTGGAAACGGCAAGCGCCAGGAGGGTAACATCCGTTTCCCTGATGGCTACAAGTACGATTACTGCAATCCTGATGTCCTTTTGAACCGCCTTAGCGTAAAGGACGGGAAGATAGTCACTCCCGAAGGGATAGCCTATGAGGTCCTCTGGCTTCCAGAGAGCGGGAGGATGCTTCCCGAGACAGTTGCAAAAATCCGTGGACTGATCCTGGCCGGTGCCAAGGTAGTAGGTAATGCGCCCAATGACCCGGCTACCCTGAAGGGTGGGGATGAGATGCTTCTCCGTTTCGATGAGGAGGTCATCACCCTCTGGGGAGATCTTAAGCCAGGGCGTATCAACAGGATGGGCAAGGGTGCCATTGCAGTGGGGATGTCCCTGGATGATGCTCTCAAGGCTTTCGGACTGCGCCCCCACCTTGTCTGTGAAAACAAGGACCTGCTTTGGTCTGAGAGAGAGGCGGATGGAGCCACCTGGTTCTTCATCGCTTCTCCTTCCAACGAGGAATTCCATGGAAAGGTCCGCGTCAAGGCCAAGGGAAAAGCTCAGTGGTGGAATCCTGTCGACGGCAGTGTACATGACCTTAAGGCCCGCGGCTGGGGTAAGTACAAGAAGATCCGTCTAGACCTGGCCCAGACTGAAGGAGGCTTCATTGTCTTCCGCCGGGATGGTGCTTCTTCCAAAGGAAAGGTTGCTGCACCTGGTGATAAGGTAATCAATGTAGGAAACTGGTCGGTAACCTTCCCTGAAGGATGGGGCGCTCCAACTGGACCTGTACTTTTGAAAGACCTGAAGCCTTGGAAGGACCTTGACCTTGGAGAAGAAGGGAAAGCTTATTCAGGAACGGCCACATATTCAGCGACATTCAACGTGCCGGCCGGGGCAGTAGGGAAAGAGCTGATTCTCGATCTTGGCAAGGTGGATTTCATCGCCGATGTCAAGGTGAACGGTGAACCGGCCGGTGTCCGTTGGACGGCTCCATATACCTTACAGGTCGGTAAACTCGTCCATGAGGGAGAGAACACCCTCACCGTGGATGTTACCGGTACCTGGTACAACCGTCTTGTCTATGATGCCGGACAAGAGGAATCGCTCCGCAAGACCTGGACTATTTCCGGTCCTTCTGCAGATGCGCCTCTCCATGACTCAGGCCTGCTTGGCCCGGTCAAAGTCTGTGTTGGACGTTAACCTATTACAGCGCCATTAGTTACGACTTCCTGCGGGGTGACGAAACGCATTGTTCCGTCGCCCTGCTTTGCCATCAGGATCATTCCCTTGGACTCGATGCCGCGGATGACCCTGGGCTTGAGGTTTGCCAGGATGCAGATCTGCTTTCCTAGCATGTCTTCCGGAGAATAGTATTCAGCAATGCCGGAAACTATGGTTCTCTTGTCGATTCCGGTGTCGATGGTAAGCTTCAGGAGCTTGTCGGTCTTGGGGACCTTTTCAGCCTCCAGGACTGTGGCTGTGCGGATGTCCATGGCTCCGAAATCCTCGAAGGTAACCTCCGGCTTCTGTGGCTCAACCTTGGCGGCAGCCTCCTTTGCCTCGGCTGCCTTTGCAGCTGCCTCGTTGGCGGCCTTGGTTGCATTCAGCTTGGCTACCTGGGCCTCTACCACGCTGTCTTCGACCTTGGCGAAAAGAAGCACGGCTTCACCTAGCTCATGTCCCACCGGAAGAAGGTCTGCCTTCCCAAGATCGTCCCAGCAGAACACCGGCCCTTCGACAGGCTCAGGGACCGTGGTGGCCGGAACAGCCGTCGGGCTAAGGCCGTACTCAGCCGCAGCGGAGCGAGGATGGACTCGGCCGGGCCCGACCGGCTGTCCGGCATCCACCGTGTGCAGGGCACGACTCTCTCCCGGTTTGAAGAAGTTGACCGTCGGCTCTCCTTCGCCGGCACGATGGTCGAAACCGGCATTGAGCCCGACGTTCAGGATCCCGCGCAGCTTCTCTGCCGAGAACGGAGTGAAAGGCTCGAATGCGATGGCCAGGTTGGCGCAGATCTGAAGGGAAGTGTAGAGGATTGAAGCCGTCCTGTCCATATCGGTCTTGGCAACCTTCCATGGCTCGGTGTCGGAAATGTACTTGTTGCCAACCCTTGCTATGCTCATTGCATCCTTCAAAGCCTCCCTGAAATGGAAATCATCCAGATTGGCTTCCAGGCTGCGACGGAGCTCGGGAATCTGAGCAAGAGCTTCAGCGTCAATGGCCTCAGGTTTCAGATTGGCCGGAACCTTGCCGCCGAAATATTTCTGTGTAAGGACCACCGCCCTGTTTACGAAGTTTCCGAGGATCGCCACTAGCTCGCTGTTGTTCCTCTGCTGAAAGTCCTTCCAGGTGAAATCATTGTCTTTCGTCTCAGGAGCATTGGCGCAGAGCACGTAGCGCAGCACATCCTCCTGGCCGGGGAACTCGTCAACATATTCATTGAGCCAGACGGCCCAGTTGCGGGAAGTGGAGATCTTGTCACTCTCGAGGTTAAGGAACTCGTTGGAGGGGACGTTGTCAGGAAGGATATAGTTCCCGCGGGCCTTCAGCATCGAAGGGAAGACTATGCAGTGGAAGACTATATTGTCCTTGCCGATGAAATGGATCAGGCGTGTGTCCTCATCCTTCCACCACTTCTCCCAGCTTTCCGGAAGGAGTTCCTGGGTGTTGGATATGTAGCCGATCGGAGCGTCGAACCAGACATAAAGCACCTTGCCTTCGGCACCTTCCACGGGGACGGGAACACCCCAGTCGAGGTCACGGCTGACAGCCCTGGGCTGCAGGCCTCCGTCCAGCCAGGACTTGCACTGTCCATAGACGTTCGACCTCCACTCCTTGTGGTTCTCGAGGATCCATTCACGAAGCCATGGCTCGTACTGGTCCAGTGGAAGATACCAATGGGATGTCTTTTTCTTTATGGGCTGGGCGCCGCTAAGCTTTGATTTCGGATCTATGAGCTCTTCAGGGCTGAGGGTGCTTCCGCACTTCTCGCACTGGTCACCATAGGCGTTTGGATTGCCGCATTTGGGGCAGGTACCGACGATATAGCGGTCGGCCAGGAAGGTCTTCGCCTCAGGATCGTAATACTGCTCGCTCTCCTTGGTGATGAACTTTCCCTTGTCATAGAGTTCACGGAAGAACTCGGAGGCATTCTTGTGGTGTACCTTCGAGGTGGTGCGGGAATATATGTCGAAATTGATCCCCAGCCTTGTGAAGGAATCCTTGATGATGCCGTGATATTTGTCCACTATATCCTGCGGTGTCACTCCATTGGCGCGTGTCTTTATGGTGATCGGCACACCGTGCTCATCGGAGCCGCAGATGAAGAGGACATCCTTGCCCCTCATCCTGAGATATCTTACATATATGTCGGCAGGCACATAGACTCCGGCCAGATGGCCGATATGCACAGGACCGTTGGCGTACGGCAATGCGCATGTCACAAGCGTTCTCTTGAAGTTCTTTTCCATTGATAAATATCTCTTTGACCCGCAAAGTTAGCAAATTCCACCGGATGTTTTCACAAGGAATGTTATTTGTAGGACTTACATGACGTTAAAATGTACTTAAGATGACTCTCCGCCTTTCCTTAGCATGTCTCCTGATGGCATCTTCAGTCTGTGCCTTCTCCCAGACAAAAACCACTGACATCAACAACCTCTCCGACGACATGGGTTTCTATGTGGGAGCCTATGTGCCCATGTACAAGGGACAGGAGGCGGATGTTACGCTCGGGTTGACATACGGGTATTTCAACTCGGACGGTTTGGGTTACAGGGCCGGTTTCCAATATACCTATAGAGTTGCCGAGATTGACAATTCCTTCGGTTTTCCGATTGCATTTGCCTACCGGAACAAAGCCCTTTCTTCAGAGGGAAGGCTTAAGAGGGGTGCTATTGCTGCCGGTGAAACATTCGGCTATGAGGCTATCATGGGGTACCGTGATCCGCTCAGGGGAGCTTTAGCCAGTTTCATCGCCAATCTGTTCAGCCAGCTTGAATTTTATGTCGGGGCTACTCCCGGTTACATTTCCGGAGAAAGTACCCCTGTCTCCACAGCATGGTATAAAAGTGGGACGAATGATATCCAAGAGAACACTTGGACTGAGCGCAACGGCAATTTCTCATTATTTTTGGATGCCGGGGCCTGTGCCAATTACCGGATCTGGAGGTTTGACCTTAAACTCAGTCCGGCCTTTCATTACAACCTGACCAGAAACTATGTTCTTCATACTGACACCATCACCTTCGAGAATGGAAGTGACGTTGGATTACTAGAACCTTCCGAGAAAGCCCTCCGCTGGTTCTTCTCCATGACCGCCGGCCTCTCCTTCAGATTCTAATAGATCGCCGGGATTATTTCTCCCGACCGAGGCGGACGCGGACGGTCTTGAGGGCCTTGCGGATTCGGACGAGATCCTGCATGATCTTCAGCTCTCCATCTGTGTCGGATATGGCCTGCGCTTTTCTCAGCTCCTCTTTCAAAGAGTACTCCCGGTCTTCCAGGCGGCAGGACTGGAACACCAGGATCGCCTTGGGGACATATTTCGTGAGCCAAGATCCTTTGGACATCATCGCATCGCGCAGGTTCTTTATGCTGAGTTCATAACGTTCGTCTGTGGAAAGCTGTGCGGTCACGAAGGCGATTGTCCTGTCTTCACCGTCAAGCAGGTGCTTGACTATTTCGTCCTGAGAATACCCGTCATAGTAGCCTTGTGAATATGCCTCATAGGTCTTCCTGTAGGCTGAATTGGCTAACCCGGCCTCGTCGCCGGAAAGGGCCTGGTCAATGAATTCGAAGACGGTCTCCCTTTCACCTTCCTCCTCGTTGTAGAATTCGGAATCACTCTGGAAATCGAGGGTGGTTGTTCCGTAGGTAAGGATGAAGTTAAGAAGGTCGCGCTCAGCCTTGGCCATAATACGATTCTCTTCAAGGGCGGAAAGGCCTGCGATGGGAGTGGACGGTCCTTCGACAGGCTCAGGGACCATGCCTGCTGTAGCTTCCTGGTTTAGGCCGGGCCCGGATGGCTTTCCTGCCAGTCCATCAGTCCGGCGTTCGGCAGCCTTCTGTCCAGAGATTATGTTTTTGGACCGGGTTGCTCCGACCCTTTCTTCGAGGGCATCGCGGCGGATCTCGAATTTACGGCTAAGGAAGTCGATGTAGGTTTCCCTTTTTACAGCATCAGGAATGTCGGCTACCGTGTCGGCGATGTCATTGATCACGACAGCCCTCTTCAGCGGGTCATTCCCGGCATCTGCCATCAGCAGGGAACTCTTGAAATCCACGAAATCCTGCTCCGAAACGGCCAGGAACTCCTCCACTTCAGCCAGGGTGTGTTTCCTTGAATATGAGTCCGGATCATCCCCATCGGGCAGCAGGACCACCTTCACGTCCATTCCCTGCCTGAGGAACATGTCGATTCCCCTTAGAGCAGCCTTGACTCCGGCAGGATCACCGTCATACATGATGGTGACGTTCTTGGTGAACCTTCCGATCAGACGTATCTGTCCCTCAGTCAAAGCGGTCCCGCTCGAGGCTACCACGTTGGTGATCCCGAGCTGGTGCATTGAAATCACGTCCAGATAACCTTCAACGAGGTAGCACCTGTCCTTCTTCGCCATCTCGCCTTTTGCGAACCATATTCCGTAGAGTGACTGGTTCTTGACATAGATGGAACTTTCCTTGGAGTTGACGTATTTGGCGTAGGGCTTTCCATCTTCCTTTGACTTCAGGGTCCTTGCACCGAAAGCAATTACCCTTCCGCTGACCGAATGGATGGGGAATATCACCCTCTCTACGAACCTGTCATGGAGGTCATCGCTGTTGTCATACTTGGCGCAGAGGCCGGTCTCGAGAAGATATTCATCCTTGTAGCCCTTATCCTTTGCAGCATCGGTGAAAGAGTGCCTGTCAGAAGGTGCCCATCCCAGGCCGAACTTGGAGATAGTTTCGTCTTCAAGTCCCCTGGTGTGGAAATAATTGAGCCCGATAGCCTTTCCTTCTGCACTTCCAAGCTGTTCCTTGAAAAACTCACCGGCATATTCAGAAACCAGGATAAGGCTCTCGTTCCTTTGCCTCGCAGCTATGTCTTCAGCGCTCTCGGCCTCTTCGACGATCTCTATGTTGTACTTCCTTGCCAAGTACCTCAAGGCGTCGGGATAGGACATGTGCTCATGCTCCATCACGAAACCTACTGCCGAACCACCCTTGTGACAGCCGAAACAATAGTATATCCCCTTGGCAGGAACTACATGGAAAGAAGGGGTCTTTTCATTGTGGAACGGACAGCATCCCCACCATTCGGCTCCGCGCTTGCGCATGGACACGAAATCCGCCACCACCTCTTCGATCTGGGCGGTGTCGAGGATCTTCTGTACCGTTTCCTGAGGAATCATGTTTCTTAGTTCATGTCGTCCAGGTCGTCCGGATCGTCTATCCTTTCAAAATCGACTTCCCTGGCATCATCTATCCCGGAAGCATCAATCTGGCCGGGAACCGGAGCCTCCTGAGCGGGAGTCGCAGGGCCACGCTGTATTTCATATTCCTTACGGGCTTTCACAACCTTCCAGGTGGAAATCAGTTCGGAAACTCCATAAAGAACCAGGAAGAAGCCGGCGATTATGCTCATTACCTTTACGGAGAAAGGATTGAACATCAGGAAAGCACCTCCAACTATTGCGCAGATGGAGAGAATGAGTGACGAGAATCCGGCACCTAGTAAAGACATTGTGCTTGCCAGCACTAAAAGCTGAAGGGCACCGAACAGGATAAGGACAATTCCTATGATTAAAACTATGAAACTGGCTACCCACTGCGGATTGAAGAAGAGCAGCAAACCGAGGAGGATGTCCAGCACGGCGTTGATGATGAGTACCTGGTACATCCCGTTCTCCTTGTTCTTGATCAGACCGTAAACGAGAGAGACAACTCCGGCGACCATCAGGAAGACTGAAATTATCTTTACTACGACCGTGGGGGCATTGCTGCCGAAGACCAGCACCAGTCCTATACCTATTGCTGCGACAGCCCTTATGATGCTGTCAAACTTGGTTTTGTAGCCTATTGTAATCATCTTGGATGGGAATCGTTTGAATTACAAATTTAATAAAAATTGCTATATTCGTAAATATGTTATTCGACACTCACAATCACAGCCAGTTCTCTTTTGACGGTGGGGCGACAACCGTGGAGAAAAGTGTTAGATCGGCGGTTGAGAAAGGCTTGGGAGGAATATGTTTTACCGACCATTGCGATTTCTATGTTCCTGAGATGAAAGCCCAGTTCGAACCGATAGTAAATGAGGTCTTCGACGTAAAGGCGCAGCAGGAAGAGGTCGGAAGGGTGAGTGAGATGGTTGCCGAAGGGGCTTTCGGAAAGGCTGCGGCGAAGAAGTTCAAGGTCTTGAAGGGAATCGAAGTCGGTCTGGACGAGCACAGCCGGGATCTGAACAGGAATCTTCTCAATGCCCATTCTTTCGACCAGGTCACTGCCTCGGTCCATTACCTTGAAGACACCGACCCTTATTTCGGCCCTTATTACAAGGGAAAGAACTGGAAGGAAGCCTACGGACGTTATCTGGAGACCCTGCTCAGGGAAATGAAACGGCTGGAGGATTTCGATGTGATGGGGCATTTCGATTACATTGTGAGGTATGCTCCCTATCCAAAGGAAAGCATCCTCTACAGGGATTTCCCCGGCCTCATCGACGAGATACTGAAATACCTTATAGAGAACGGTAAAGGTCTTGAAATCAACACCAAGACCTATAGGGCTTACGGTCTGCGGACTCCGCAGCTTGACCGTGACATTCTTATAAGGTACATGGAATTGGGCGGAGAGATCATCTGCCTGGGATCAGACTCCCACAAGGCCGAACAGGTGGGTACCAAGTTCGACTATTTCGCCCAATTTGTGAAGATGTTCGGATTCCGGCGCCTGGGCCATTTCGAAGGCCGCAAGCTGAAGATGGTCACCATCTAGGAGGCAACCTCGCAGAGGAATTTCAATCTGGCAAGACGGATTTCAAGGTCGTCGTAGTCGGCGCCCAGCTTCTCCTTGGCTTCGGCTATCGAATCGGAGGTGGCTTCATTCCTGAAATAGTCGAACAGTTCCTCGACAATGTCTTCATCTACCATCTGCCGGATGTAGTAGTTGAGGTCAAGTTTGGTTCCCGACGAGACGATGGCTTCGATCTCGGTCAGCAGTTCATCCATCTCCAGGCCCTTCGCATCTGCTATGTCTTCCAGGGAGAGCTTCCTGTCTATGCTCTGGATTATGTAGATCTTGTCCGACGACCTGGTAGGTGCGGACTTCACGACGAAGTCATTCGGCCTTACGATGTCATTCTCTTCGACATATTTCCGGATCAGTTCGATGAACTCCTTGCCGTATTTCCTGGCCTTCCCTTCTCCTACACCCTGGCAGGCATGAAGCTCTTCATAGGTGATGGGGTATAGGATGGACATGTCGTCCAGGGCCGGATCACCGAACAGGATCCAAGGCTGCAGATGGAGCCTCTTGGCCATGTCCTTACGAAGCCCCTTGAGCATCGTCAGAAGATTCTGGTCACCACCTCCGCCTCTCTGGGCGGCCCTGTCGTTAAGGGTGTCCTCATCGTCATCGTCGGTGCCGTTACCCTGGAATATCCTGTCTTCCACCAGACGGATCTCGTAGGGATGGGCAAAGAAATCTTCGCCTTTCTCCGTCACATAGAGGAGCCCGTAGGTCTCTATCTCTTTCTCGAGAAGGTGCAGCTGGAGGCCCTGGTGGATTACTGAGCTCCAGAATTTTTCGCTATGGTCGCTTCCTGCCCCGAAGAGGGGGGTGGTGTCATGGTTGTAGGATTTGACCATGGCGTTGGCTTTCCCAGAGAGTACAAGGGAGAGGTGTTCTATCTTGAAATGCTCCGGGAGGGACTTGATGAGCCTTATGACAAGACACATTTCCTTCCTGCCGTCGAAGGTGGGTTTAGGATTGACGCAGTTGTCACAGATGCCGCAGTTGTCCTTGGGATAGTCTTCTCCGAAATAATTGAGGAGCATCTTCCTGCGGCAGCGGTTTGTCTCGGCATAGGCCACCGTTTCCATGAGCAGCTGCCTTCCGATCTCCTGCTCTGAAATCGGTTTGCCAAGCATGAATTTCTCCAGCTTCTGGATGTCCTTGTAGCTGTAGAAAGTGATGCAGTCTGAAGGTTCACCATCCCTTCCGGCCCTGCCGGTCTCCTGATAGTACCCCTCTATGCTCTTGGGGATGTCGAAATGGATTACAAACCTGACGTCCGGCTTGTCGATGCCCATTCCGAAGGCGATTGTAGCCACTATCACGTCAACGTCTTCCATCAGGAAGCGGTCCTGGTTTTCGGCCCTTGTCTTGGCGTCCAGTCCGGCATGGTAGGGAAGTGCCTTGATACCGTTGATGCATAGCAGGTTGGCCATCTCCTCAACCCTTTTCCTGCTGAGGCAGTAAACAATACCAGACTTGCCTGGATGCTGCTTGATATAGCGTATGATGTCTTTCTCGGGTTCCACCTTGTCCCTGACTTCATAGTACAGGTTGGGCCTGTTGAAGGAAGACTTGAAGACGGTGGCATCCATGATCCCGAGATTTTTCTGGATATCGTTCTGAACCTTCGGGGTCGCAGTGGCGGTGAGGGCTATCACAGGAGCCCTGCCGATGCTTTGGATCATATTCCTGATCCTTCTGTACTCAGGCCGGAAATCATGGCCCCACTCGGAGATACAATGGGCTTCGTCAATCGCATAGAACGAGATGTTGACTTCCTTTAGCAAATCCACGTTCTCTTCCTTGGTAAGGGATTCTGGAGCGACATAGAGGAGTTTCGTCACTCCGGAAAGGACATCCTTGCGCACTTCCTGGATCTGGGCTTTTCCCAGGGATGAATTGAGGAAATGGGCTATACCGTTCTGCTCTTCGACGAATCCCCGGATCACGTCAACCTGGTTCTTCATCAGGGCGATCAGGGGGGAGATCACTATGGCGGTGCCTGGCATTACCAGAGCCGGAAGCTGGAAGCATAGCGACTTTCCACCTCCCGTTGGCATCAACACGAAGGTGTCTTTCCCATCCAGTAGGTTCCGGATAATGGCTTCCTGGTCACCCTTGAAAGCATCAAATCCGAAGAATTCTTTCAACTTGGAATTGAGGACGGTGGAATCGATCTCCATATGTGGTCTTTATTTATCATTAAATTTAGGGATAAAAAACCAGATTAGCAAACTAAATAATCTCAATATGAATATTTTTTGCGATATTTGCGGGCTGGAAAAACAAATAATACTCTATAGTTATGAAGACAATCAATCTGTTTGCTGCAACCGCCATGCTCGTTCTGGCAGTGGCTTGCAACACCAAGAAGCCGGCAGGCGATGCCGCCGGTGCCGACAGCACGGGTGTAGCACCTGTTGCTGAAAATGTTGTTTCTGCAAAGGGACTCCTTCCTTCAAAGGCTGAGATAGATACCGTAAGTTACCTCATGGGTATCAACTTTGGCTCCATGATCAAGGGCTACAACATGGGTGAGCTCAACTTCAACGAATTGAAGAAAGGAATCAATGATTTCGTGAATGCCAAGGGCAACCAGAACAATCCTGAGTTCGTAAAGCAGTTCAAGATCAATCCTGAGGAGATGAACCGTATCGTCAGCGAATTCATAGAGAAGAGGAATGCCTACACCGCCGCCGTCAACAAGGAGGCCCAGGCCAAGTTCTTCGACGAGGTCAAGAAGAAGGCTGGTGTCCAGACTTCTCCTACCGGACTCGCTTACCTTATCAAGGAAGCCGGTAATGATAACAAGCCCAGCGAGCAGGACACCGTCTATGTCCACTATAAGCTTTCCCTCAAGGATGGTTCCGTCATCGAGGAAGTCGCCGAGGACCAGCCTTCAGTGATGCTGATGCTCAACAGGGTCATCCCCGGATGGACCGAGGGTCTTCAGCTTCTTGGAGAAGGTGGCAAGGCTACCCTTTATGTTCCCGCCGAGCTTGGTTACGGCGAGCGTGGCGCCAACGCCATTGAGCCCAACACTCCGCTGGTGTTCGACATCCAGTTGGATTCCGTGAAGCATTTCGTGGCTCCTGCAGAGTAGTACCGGAATGGCAGCTCTTGAACTGGAAGGCAGGATTTCCCAGAAATTCGCCAAGCAAAGCGGCCAGAGTGCCAGAGGACCGTGGATGAAGCAGGACTTTATCCTCGAGTTCCAGGACGGCAGCTACACTTCCGAGGTCTGCTTCACTTCCTTCGGTAATGAAAGGGTTGCGGAGTTGGATAGGTTCCAGGCCGGTGATGAGGTTAAGGTCTCCTTCAACCTCAGGGCCAGGGAATTCAATGGAAGGTGGTACAACGATGTCCGTGTCTGGCGTATCTCGCCGGCCGGGCAGCCTTCCCAGCAGCCGGTGCAGTCACCTCAGCCTCAGCTGACCCAGCAGGCACCTCCTCCATCACTGGACGATATGCCAGCCGAAGACGACTCCAACGACCTTCCGTTCTAGGAATAACCGGTAATAAGAAGTATCACTTCCTGAACCACTGCCACCCTCGGCACGTTAAGAGGGAGGGGCCCCCTGGGAGGGGCCGCGAAGCGGCGGTTCAGGAAGTGATACTTCTTATTACAGAATACCTAGAGATTGATCCAGTTGATAGCGGGGTCGCGGCGCCACCAGGTAAGTTGCCTTTTGGCATAGTGGCGGGTGTTCCGTTGTATGAGGCGGACTGCCTCTTCTAAGGGAATCTTGCCGTCAAGATATTCAAACATCTCCTTGTACCCAACTGTCTGGAGTGCCTGGCAGTTCCGGAAAGGAATAAGGGAGCGGACCTCATCTTCGAGGCCCGCTTTCATCATAGAAAGGACCCTCCGGTCGATGCGGGAGTACAGTTCCTCCCGTGGCCTGGTCAGTCCGATCTTCTCTATTTCAAAATCCCTTGCCTTGCGTGTCCTCGTCTTGAAGGATGACAGTGGACGGCCTGAAACGAAGCTCACCTCCAGAGCCCTTATCACCCGCTGGCTGTTCTTTATGTCGATTTCTGAATATGTTTCAGGATCCCTTTGCCTGAGCTCTTCAGAAAGGCGATCGATTCCTTCGGCTTCAAGCCTGTCCCAGAGCCCGGCACGTACGGATGGGTCCCCGTCAGGCAGGTCATCCAAGCCATTGCAGACAGCGTCGATGTAGAACATGGAGCCTCCCGTCATCACAAGGTTTTCATGACCCTCGCTGAATAACTTCCTGACAAGTGCTATGGCATCGCGCTCATAGTCACCTGCTGTATAGGCTTCCGTTACCGGAACCGTCTGGATGAAATAATGCTTCACGGCGGCAAGCTGTGAAGCATCCGGGACGGCTGTCCCTATCGTCATGTCTTTGTAGATCTGTCTCGAATCGCAGGAAATCACCGGGGAACCATATTCAATGGCCTTTCCGATGCTGAAGTCGGTCTTTCCTACGGCGGTCGGCCCAAGGATTATGACGAGCCGGCGCTTCATGGCCTAAAAGTTCAGGTCTTCCGTTCCGTCAAAGACTTCCTTTCCGTCCTCATCATCGTCCTCCTCTTCATCATCGGAGTCGTCATCGTCCAGGCTTACATCGTCGGAAGATGCAGCCCCGGCGACCATCGCTCCCCAGTCAGGCTTCTGGCCCGGGAGATGGCGCTGGGAGTCAGGAAGGTCTTCGAAGGCCACATAGCCGTTCTCGAATTCTATGGGATTTGGGCCCTTGGACTCTACGATGACAGGTGCATTGATGTTTCCTTCATCCATTCCCTCGAATGTCACTATCACGCTCTTCCTGTTGGGAACGTCATAGAAATAGACAAACGAAGCTACTCCTGCCTTAACGGCCTGGTCCACAGTGACCATGTCCACGGTGCCGGATCCGAGATCGAAGAGGCCGTAGCGGGCTATGACAGCCCCGTCGCTACCTAGGGCCTTGAACATTATAAGCTGGTCCTGGGGCAGTTCCAAGTCGGCGCGCATCTGCTTGTGAAAGGAGTAGAGCGTGCAGCTTGGATCCATTCGGTAAACCCTGAAAAATCCCTTGATTCCAGCCAGTGTGACTCTGAATTGATAAACCATATGACTCAAAAGTTATTCAAAATTACAAAAAATCCCGCTGCGTTGCAAAATTATGTGAAAAACGCTAATTTAGTAGATTGAGAATGAACGCATCGGAAAACATTATCCAAGACTCCTATAAGAGCATCCCCCGCCCTGCGGAAGGTTTGTTCAAGGATAATGGCAGTCGTTTCATTTCGTTCGCCTATCCAGTTGAGACAGAGGAAGAAGTGAAGGACATCGTAAGTGATTTGAAAAAGAAATACCACGATGCCCGTCACCATTGTTATGCCTACCGTCTGGGCTACCTCGGAGATCGTTTCCGTGCCAATGACGACGGAGAGCCATCTTCCTCCGCAGGAAGGCCAATCCTTGGCCAGATAGATTCCAGGCAGTTGAGTGACACCCTCGTTGTGGTGGTCCGCTATTTTGGGGGTATAAAGCTTGGTATTCCAGGACTCATAAGGGCTTACAAGACCTCTACCGCCCAGGCCCTTGACAATGCGGGAACTGTCGAGAAGGTGGCGGGCAACTGGTACCGGATCGATTTTGGATATGCTGAGATGAATCGGGTGATGAAGGTCCTCAAGGACATGGACCTGCGCCAGAAGGACCAGGACTTTGGAGCTGAGTGTTCCCTTAAGGCCTGGGTCCGCCTTTCCTCGGAGCAGGACCTTCTCCAAAGGCTTTCCGGAATTGAAGGTTGTATTACGGAATTAATTTAAAATGAATATATTGTCATGCCCAAGAGTTTGATTTCAATCCAGGACTTCACTAAGGATGAGATACTCCACATCCTTGAGGTCGCAAAAGAGTTCGAAGCTAACCGCGAACAGAATTTCCTTGCCGGGAAAGTAGTTGCCTGTCTCTTCTTCGAACCGTCCACCAGGACCCGCCTTTCTTTCGAGACTGCGGTCAACCGCCTCGGCGCCAGGGTCATTGGTTTTCCTGACAACCGGAACACAAGCCAGTCCAAGGGAGTGACCCTTGAGGACACTATCAAGATCGTTTCAAACTACGTGGACATGATAGTCATGCGCCATCCCATGGCTGGAGCTGCCGACATCGCTGCATCGGTGGCTTCCGTTCCTGTGATAAACGCGGGAGACGGGGCCAACCAGCACCCTACACAGACGATCCTGGACCTCTATGCAATCCAGAAGACGCAGGGCAGGCTCGAAGGGCTTGATGTGAATATGGTTGGAGACCTGAAGTACGGCCGTGCAGTGCACTCACTGGTAGATGCCCTCAGGCATTTCAATCCCCGCTTCACCTTCACCTCTCCCGATGAACTCACCATGCCGAAGAAGTATCTTGAGATGCTGGACAAGGACGCCATCCCTTACAGGCAGGTTTCCAGGATCGAGGAAGGTCTTAATGAGTGCGATATCCTCTACATGACCCGCGTCCAGCAGGAGAGGTTCCCGGACATGGATGAATATAATAAAGTCAAGGATGTGTACAGGCTCACGGCATCCATGCTGGGTGGGGTAAGGCCCGGAATGAAGGTCATGCATCCGCTTCCCAGGGTCGGTGAAATCGCCGAAGATGTGGATTCGACACCCTATGCCTACTACTTCCAGCAGGCCGGTGGAGGAATGTATGTCAGGATGGCCATCATCTCCTATCTGCTTGGTTACAGATAAATCGGATTAAATTAGTTTATTACTTTTAATTTAAGTAACTTTGCTGCCTGACAAGTTTTAATTCGGAATCATTCCAAATAAAATCAGTTAAAAATTAAAATATTCGAAATGAAAAAGGTTCACGTATTCAATGCCGGCCCTTGCCTGCTCCCGCAGGTGGCCATTGACAATGCCATCGAGGCCCTCAAGGATTTCAAGGGCACCGGAGTCTCCGTACTCAGCATCTCCCACCGTACTAAGGAGTGGGACGAGACAATGGACGAGTGCCGTGCTCTCTGGAGGGAACTCCTTAACATTCCCGACACCCATGAGGTTGTTTTCCTCGGTGGCGGTGCTTCCCTTCAGTTCCTCTATGTCGCAATGAACTACCTTGAGAAGAAGGCTGCCTATCTCGAGACCGGCGTCTGGGCCAAGAAGGCTCTCAAGGAGGCAAAGGGCATCGGAGAGGCCTACGCCCTGGCCAGCTCAGCCGACAAGAACTATTCCTATATTCCCAAGGGTTACGAAATCCCTACCGACATTGATTACTTCCACATTACCACCAACAACACCATCTACGGAACCGAGATCAAGGAAGATATCGACTGTCCCGTTCCGCTCATCGCTGACATGAGCTCCGACATTATGAGCCGTCCAGTGGATGTAAGCAAATATGACCTCATCTATGGTGGTGCACAGAAGAACGTCGGTCCTGCCGGAGTCATCTTTGCTATCATCAAGAAGGATTCCCTCGGAAGGGTCAGCAGGTACATCCCTACAATGCTTGACTACCGCACCCACATCGATAAGCTCTCCATGTTCAATACTCCTCCGGTGTTCTCCATCTTCATGATGAATGAGACCCTGAAGTGGTTGAAGGGGATCGGTGGAATCGAGGCCATCCACAAGATCGACACCGAGAAGGCCAACCTCCTCTATGGCGAGATCGACCGCAACTCCCTGTTTGTCGGAACCGCTGCCAAGGAAGACCGTTCCATCATGAACGTCTGCTTCGTCATGGCTCCCGGCTACGAGACCCTCCAGGACGAGTTCTTCGTCTTCGCCAAGGAGCGTGGTATGATCGGAATCAAGGGACACCGTTCAGTCGGTGGTTTCCGTGCTTCCCTGTACAACGCCTGCACCCTTGAGGATGTCCAAGCCCTCGTGGACTGCATGAAGGAATTCGAAACCCTTAAGAAGTAAGTTGTCATGAAGATACTTGTAGCAACCCAGAAGCCTTTTTCTGCTGCAGCCGTTGCAGGGATCAAGGAGATCGTCACAGGTGCAGGCCATGAGTTCGCCGCCCTTGAGAAATATGCCGACGCTTCTGAACTTATCGCAGCAGTAGCAGATGTCGATGCCCTTATCATCCGCTCCGACAAGGTGACTGCCGAGGTACTCGATGCCGCAAAGAACCTAAAGATCGTCGTACGTGCAGGTGCCGGTTTCGACAATGTCGATCTTGCTGCCGCCACTGCCCACAATGTGGTGGTCATGAACACTCCCGGACAGAATTCCAACGCCGTAGCCGAGCTGGCGGTTGCCATGATGATATTCATGTCCCGTACCCAGTTCACTCCTGCTACCGGAAGCGAGGTCCAGGGCAAGCGCCTTGGAATCCAGGCTTTCGGTAATGTCGGACGTCTCGTAGGCGCAAAGGCAAAGGCTCTCGGAATGGAAATCCTCGCCCTCGACCCCTTCCTCACTCCCGAGCAGATCGAGGCCGGTGGAGCAAAGCCCGTCTTCAACCTTGACGACCTCTACTCCAACTCCGACTACGTCTCCATCCATATTCCTGCACTTCCTTCCACCATCAAGAGCATAGGCTACGACCTTATCACCAAGATGCCGAAGGGAGCTACCCTCGTGAACACCGCCCGCAAGGAGGTCATCGATGAGGATGGTCTTGAGAAGGCCCTCGAGGAGCGTCCCGACCTCAAGTACGTTACCGACGTCATGCCTGACAACTACGCCAAGCTGCAGGAGAAGTTCGGACTCCGCGTCTTCGCGACTCCCAAGAAGATGGGTGCCCAGACCGCAGAGGCCAACATGAATGCCGGCCTTGCCGCAGCCCGTCAGATCTGCGATTTCTTCGCCACCGGCAACACCAGGTTCCAGGTCAATAAATAATCGGGTCATGGTAAGAGTAAAACCTTTCGCAGCAATCCGTCCTCCCAAAGACATCGTCACAGAGGTAGCTGCCCCACCGTACGACGTCCTGAATTCAGCTGAGGCCAAGGAGATGGCAGGAGAGAAGTCTCTTCTTCACATTACCAAACCCGAGATCGATTTCGAGCCAATGCTCGAGGACCACGACCAGAGGGTCTATGACAAGGCTGTTGAGAACTTCAAGGCATGGCAGGCAAAAGGATGGCTTCGGCGCGATCCCAAGGAGTGCTATTACGTCTATGCCCAGACAATGGAAGGCCGTACCCAGTACGGACTTGTACTCTGTGCCCACACTGACGACTATGCTACCGGAAAGATCAAGAAGCATGAGTTGACCCGCAAGGACAAGGAGGACGACCGCATGGTCCATGTCCGTATCCAGAATGCCAACATCGAGCCTGTCTTCTTCGCCTACAAGGACAATGACATCCTCAACAAGATAGTCGCCCAGACAGTAGCCCGCGAGCCTGAGTACGATTTCACTGACGAGAATGATTTCGGTCACAAGTTCTGGGTCATCGACGATGCGAAGACCATCGACCAGATCACCCGTCTTTTCTGTGGTGACGTCGAGGCATTCTATGTGGCTGACGGACATCACCGTACCGCTGCGGCTGCCCGCGTCGGAGCCGAGAAGAGGGGACAGAACCCCAATCATACAGGCGATGAGGAGTACAACTTCTTCATGGCAGTGTGCTTCCCTGAGAGCCAGCTCAAGATCCTGGACTACAACCGGGTTGTAAAGGATCTCAACGGCCTGACATCAGAGGAGTTCCTCGCTGCTCTCGGAAAGGATTTCACCGTTAAGGAAATGGGTACTGAAATATACCATCCGGACCATCTCCACAACTTCTCGATGTACCTTGACGGCAAGTGGTATTCCCTTGAGGCCCTTCCCGGAAGGTATGACGACAAGGATCCTATCGGAGTTCTGGATGTTACAATCCTTTCGAACCTTGTCCTTGACGCCATCCTTGGCATTAAAGACCTTCGTACTGACAAGAGGATAGACTTCGTCGGTGGAATCCGTGGACTCGGGGAACTTTCCCGCCGTGTGGACTCCGGAGAGATGAAGGTGGCTTTTGCCCTTTACCCGGTCTCGATGAAGCAGCTGATCGATATTGCCGACACCGGCAACATCATGCCTCCGAAGACCACATGGTTCGAGCCCAAGCTCCGTTCCGGTCTCTTCATCCATTCTCTCGACTAATTCTCAGTTTTAGGGATAATAGTGCTCCAGGTGGTTCATTATTTGGACCACCTGAAGCGTTTTTTATGCCTTTATGCTCCATGTGGTCCGTTTCATGAACTACCTGGAGCAGTCTTTCTGATGACGGAGAAGATTGGCATACAGCGTATAATTGGAAGAACGAGGAAAGTTTATTATTTTTGATATTGATTTCTTTAATCCGTCGTTTCTGCCATGATAACCAAACTCCCTGTCAGAAGTTCAGTGTCGTTTTTCCTTTCCTTGTCGGCAGCTTTCCTGCTGACAACTTCGGCAGGGCCGGTTGCACAGGGAGAGCCCGGGTATCCGATCTCACCGGTACAGTTCACGTCGGTGAAGGTTAATGACTCATTCTGGGGGCAGAGACTGAAGGCTTCCCGCGAGGTGACAATCCCTCTGGCTTTCAGCAAGTGCGAAGAGACCGGAAGGTACGAGAATTTCGTCAAGGCTGCACATCCGAGCGATGACTACAAGGTGGGAGGCTATTCTTTCGATGACACTGATGTCTACAAGACAATCGAAGGAGCCAGTTATGTCCTTCAGACGTATCCTGACAAGAAACTTGAAGCCTATATAGACAGCGTTCTTGCGATAGTAGCCAAGGCACAGGAACCTGACGGTTATCTTTACACCGCCCGTACGATGAATCCTAAGCATCCGCACGAGTGGGCCGGTGAGCACAGGTGGGAGCAGGTGGAGGAACTGAGCCATGAGTTCTACAATCTGGGACATATGGTTGAAGGAGCCGTTGCCCACTACCGTGCAACCGGCAGGCGCAATTTCCTCGACCTGGCAATCCGCTATGCCGACTGCGTGTGCCGCGAGATAGGAGAAGGTGAAGGCCAGGTGGTAAGGGTTCCAGGACATCAGATCGCCGAAATGGCACTTTGCAAACTTTATCTGGTTACCGGAGACAGGAAATATCTTGACCAGGCCAAGTTCTTCCTCGACCACAGGGGGAAGACCGGGCACAGGGATGCTTACAACCAGAGCCATCTTCCCATTCTCGAGCAGGATGAGGCCGTCGGACATGCCGTAAGGGCAGCATACATGTATTCAGGAATCGCTGATGTGGCCGCTCTTACCGGAGACCAGGCTTATATCGATGCCATAGACAGGATCTGGGAAAATATAGTCGGAAAGAAGCTTTATATTACCGGAGGCATCGGGGCTACCAACAGGGGAGAGGCTTTCGGGGCGAATTACGAACTGCCAAACCTGACCGCTTACTGTGAGACCTGTGCGGCCATAGGGAATGTCTATATAAATCACAGGATGTTCCTTCTCCATGGTGATTCCAAGTACTATGACGTTCTTGAGCGCACTCTCTACAACGGACTCCTTTCTGGGGTTTCCCTTCAGGGAGACGGTTTCTTCTACCCGAATCCTCTCGAGTCAGACGGAAGGCACAAGAGGCAGCCATGGTTTGGCTGCGCCTGCTGCCCTTCGAACATCTGTCGGTTTATCCCTTCTGTCCCAGGATATGTCTATGCCCTAAAGGATGACGAACTGTTTGTCAATCTCTACATGTCCAACACTATGACCCAGAAGGTTAAGGGCAAGGAGGTGGTCCTGAGGCAGGAGACTGACTATCCATGGAACGGAGATGTGGATTTATTCATCGACAAGAATGCCGCCAAGAACTTTACCCTGAAACTTCGCATTCCCGGATGGGTAAGGGGAGAGGCCGTTCCCAGTGACCTTTATTCCTATGCAGATGGCAAGACCCTTGGCTACAAGGTGATGGTGAATGGTCAGGAGGTCAACGCCGAGTTGGACAAGGGCTATTTCTCAATAAACCGTAATTGGAAGAAAGGAGACAAGGTTTCTCTCCATCTGGACATGGAGCAGAGGATCGTCAGGGCAAATGAAAAGGTTGAAGCTGACCACGGAAGGATCGCTGTAGAGAGGGGGCCTGTTGTCTATTGCGCCGAGTGGCCTGACAACGGTTTCTCTGTCAGGAGCCTGATGATGGTCAAGGATCCCGGTTTGGCTGTGTCCACTGGAGATGTCCTCGGACATCGGGTTGAGAAGATTTCTTCAATAGCCCAGAGCCTTTCCTATGACAAGCTTGGAAGATTGGTCGTAAAGGATGTGCGGCTTACAATGATTCCTTATTACGCCTGGTGCCACAGGGGATCGGGAGAGATGATGGTCTGGCTTCCGCAAAAGGTCCAGGCAGTTATCCCGTCATTATCGAAAAAATGATAGTACAACTGTAATATATTAATACAATGACAAAGAAATTGTTTGCTATTTGCGCTGCCGCTGCCATGATAGTGGGATGCGGCCAGAAGAACACAACTACCCTTACCAAATCAGGGCTGAATCCTGAGGACTTCAAGGCTGAGCGTGACGGAGCGGCCACGGCTCTCTACACTCTTACCAACAAGGCTGGAATGGAAGTATGTATCACCAATTTCGGAGGCAGGATCGTCTCTATCATGGTTCCTGACCGTAACGGTGAGTTCAAGGATGTGGTTCATGGTTTCAGCACGATCCAAGAATATTTCCCCGAGAACAACAAGACTGATTTCGGTGCGACGATCGGCCGATATGCAAACCGTATCGCCCAGGGCAAGATCACCGTTGAGGGTGTGGAGTACCAGCTCCCCCAGAACAACTATGGCCATTGCCTCCACGGAGGTCCCAACGGCTGGCAGTACAAGGTCGCTGAGGTCGTTGAGGCAACTGACAAATCAGTCAAGCTGAAATTCGACTCCCCGGACGGCGAGGCCAACTTCCCCGGTCATGTAACTGCTTTCGTTACCTTCACCCTTACCGAGGATAATGCCATCGACATCAACTATGAGGCTACCACCGACAAGACCACGGTCATCAACATGACCAACCACTCCTACTTTAACCTTTCCGGTGACGGTAACAACAGCATCGAAGGCAACGAACTCTACATCAATGCATCCAATTTCACTCCTGTAGATGATACCTTCATGACTACCGGAGAGATCGCTCCTGTCGAGGGTACTCCGATGGATTTCCGTACGGCCAAGGCTATCGGAAAGGATATCGAGGCCGACTACGACCAGCTTCACAATGGCAAGGGCTATGACCACAACTGGGTGCTTGACACCAATTGCGACAAGAATGTCCTCGCTGCAGAGCTTTACTGCCCCGAGACCGGAATCGTCCTTAAGGAATATACCAACGAGCCCGGTGTCCAGGTCTATGTAGGAAACTTCCTCGATGGAACAGTGACCGGCAAGCGTGGTGTGACTTACAAGTTCCGTACTGCCGTCTGCCTCGAGACCCAGCACTATCCGGACACGCCCAACAAGCCCGAATGGCCTACCGCTCTCCTGAAGCCCGGCGAGACCTACAACAGCTTCTGCCGATTCGCCTTCTCGACAAAGTAAGGCGTCGCACATCCATCGCTCTCAATTAGCGTGATGTGTAACTAAATGAATATCAATAAATAAAGATTAAGCCATCCCTCGGTTTTCGGGGGATGGCTTAATTGTATAATATTGAATATTAATTATTTATAAATCACGTCCGGCTGGAATTCGGCTAGAACAATTTATTTCGCGAAGGCGTAGGAGAAGCCTTTGACCTGGTTCCAGGCGCCACGGGTGAAGTCCGGGACTTCGACGGGCATGTTGCCATTATTGATCGAGATGGCACCAAGCTCGGCAAGGCAGCACCATTCGGCCATGTCATAGACATCCATGTCAAGAGGCAGTCCATTGCGCAGGCAGTAGATCAGACGGTAATCCATGATGAAGTCCATTCCACCATGTCCTCCCACTTCCTTGGCGAGGGCTTCAAGTTCCGGTGTCAGGATGGGGTTGCGGTATTTCTCCTGGAATTCGGCTATTTCTTCCGGTGAGAGTCTCTTCTCCGTGTTGAAGTCCTCGATGCTTGGAGTCTCCTTGAACTGGTCTCCACGAAGGACAATCTGCTGGACAGGATACTTCCCGGCGTAGCCTTCTGTGCCGACAAGCTGGTACATCCTGCTGTAAGGCCTTGGGGTCATGACATCATGCTCGATTAGGATGGTCTTTCCGTTCTCGGTGCTGATCATGGTGCTTGTCTCATCTCCGTTCTGGAAGTCTTCGCTCTTCCTTCCATGTCGCTTCTCAACATTCCTTGGGCCATTCACTGCCTTGGTCTCCATCGCCACAAGGGTCTTGAAACGGTCACCCCTGTGGATGTTGAGTACCTGGGCTACAGGACCCAGTCCATGGGTAGCATAGACGTCTCCCTTGTGCTTTTCGTTGAAATCAAGTCTCCAGTTGTTCCAGTATTCATCCCAGAAAGGATCCAGGTTGTGAAGGTATGAGCCCTCGACATGCAGTATCTCGCCGAACAGGCCTGCCTGAGCCATTGACAGGCAAGAAAGCTCGAAGAAATCATAGCAGCAGTTCTCCAGCATCATAAAATGCTTCCGGGTCTTCTCGGACATGTTGATTACAGACCATATCTCGTCCAGTGAAGTTGCTGAAGGTACCTCGCATGCGACATTCTTGCCATGCTCCATCGCATAGAGAGCCACAGGAACATGATGTACCCAGTCCGTGCAGATATAGACCAGGTCGATGTCGTCCCTCTCGCAAAGCTGCTTGTAGGCCTCAGTGTCTCCTGAGTATTCTGCAGCCCTTGGGAAGCCTCTCTCTTCCAGGGTTTTCTGGGAGCGTTCCACATTTTCGGGCAGAACATCGCACAGGGCGACTATCTTGACACCGGGAATGTAAGTGAATCGGGGTACTGCCCCAGATCCTCTCATGCCGAGGCCGACAAAACCGACTCTGACGGTGTCCATCGCCGGGACGGTAAGTCCGATAACGTTTTCCTGGCCGGCTGGCCGGGCAGGAACCTTAACCTTTATCGGGCCTGCAGTCTTGTTCGAAGAGCAAGACACAGCGGCCACTGCGATCAATGCAATAAATAGATGCTTGATTTTCATGATCATACTAGTTAGTAGTTTTATTCTATCCTCAAAAATAGCAATTATTCCTGAATAAAAAAGGGACTGACCGGTAAGGTCAGCCCCTTTGGTAGAATATCCTATCAGGTTACTTCCAGGCTGCGTTCTGAGCCAGGTTTGGATTCAGGACTATTGCAGCAGCAGGAATAGGATGCAAGTACCTCTGGTCAGTGAACCTGCGGGCAAGGTTGTACTGCAGCCAGCCGGAATTGCCATCCTTTAGAGTCCAGCCACCGTTAGCGTTACTGATCATGACAGGAGTACCGGGCCTTCCGCCATTTCCATCAGCCTGATTGTAGACATTGATGTCCATGGTGCCGTCGCCATTGAGGTCGTAGGACTTGTTCACTTCAGGGATGTAAAGTCCATACCACTGCTTGTTGATCAGGTCCCCGCGGTGCCACCTCATCAAGTCGTTAATCCTGTGACCTTCGAACACAAGTTCAACGGCACGCTCGCGACGGATCTCAAGGAGAACCGGGTTGTCTATGCCGTAATAGGCTGCAAGCTGGGGGTCTGCCTGGGTGGGATAAGGATTGTTGTTGATGCCGCCATGGTTCTTCCTCAGGACTGCAATCGTGTTGTTCCAGTCGGATTCGTTGAAAGTTCCAAGTTCGGCCTTGGCCTCTGCATAGTTCAGAAGGACTTCGGCGTAGCGGATGAGCGGAACGGAATTGTTGGAGATGGATGCATTGTCATAAGTGTTGTCATCAAGATTCCACTTGATTGGCTGGTAACCGGTGTAGGTGACCGCGAAATCAGGAGCCTGGGTGACGTTCACACCTCCGACTTTCTTTATGTATGTCGGGGGCATCCATGTCTGGGCCAAGCGCAGATCCCTGTTCTTGAATTCCTCTGCCCACTCTTCGGTAGTCGTGTGGGGAGTACCGTCAGAATTGAGGTAGGACTGGATGAATTCCTTGTCGCCGCTCCACTTGGAACCCATGGAACCGGAAGTGAAATACCATGTGAGGTCATGGGTGTGGAAGGATGCCGTCGAATACTGGTGGTACCAGATGTTCTCAGTGTAGTTCATGGCCTCTTTGGTGAAGAGGGCACGGTAGTCCGTGGTGATACTGTACTTGCCGGTTGCCATCAGCTTCTGAGCGGCATCTACAGCCTCATTGAGGTATTTCTGCGACTCGTCAGCCGCCCATGCACCTCCCGTTTCAGGATTGGTCTTGTGGTACTTGCGGTAAGTTCCTTCAAAGAGGCAGATCCTCGACTTGATGGCCAGGGCGATGTACTTGCTGATGTTGGCATTGTTTACCCATGCGGTTTCTGTGGAGAGGTTGTCGCATGCGAAGTTGAGATCCTCGAGTATGTAGGCCATTGTGGCTTCACGAGAGTCGCGCGGCTTGTAGAGCATTTCTTCGTCATCAGCATCAATCGGCTCAAAGTAGTAAGGAACGCCTCCAAAGGTCAGTACCTTGTCGTAGTACTGAAGGGCCCTCCAGAATCTGGCAGTAGCCTCGTAATGATTGTAAGTGGCCTCTGAAAGGTTTGGAACCTCCCTGAAATGGGCAAGGAAGTAATTGATGTTGTATATGGCGTTCCAGTCGCTGGAACTCCAGCCACTCTGAACGTCAGGATTCCAATCATCCACGAAGTAGCTCGGCTTGGTAGTCGCAATGATATCGGAACCACTCTCCCTGGCAATTGCCGAAGAAGGTGTATAACTCTGTATAAAGCCGTTGATATAGGTCTTCAGAGACGTTTCATTGGCAAAATAGGTCTCAGAGTTGAGCTTTGCGTCAGGATCTCTCTGGAGGAAATCGCTGCAGGATGCGAAGAGCAGTATGGCCGATGCGAGTATAACTATCTTTTTCATAATCTTCATTCTTTAGAAAGTGATGTTCACACCGAAAGTATAGACTCTCATGACGGGATAACCGTCACCGTCTCCATAGTTGTCACCACCGACGTTGTTGGTAGCCCAGTCAGCGTCGCCAGGATAGAGTCCTTCAGGATCGAAGTTGGGAGCATGTTTCTTCAGCGGAGTGAAGGTAAGGAGGTTGTCTCCGGAGATGTAGAACTTGATGCTTTGGAAATTGATAGCATCAACCCATTTCTTGGGGAGAGTGTAGTCCAAGGTAAGATTCTTCAGACGGAGATACCTTGCATTTTGGAGGAAGTGATCGTTGGCCTGGGCGTAAGGAGTGCTGCCTCCCTGAGCGGAGTAACTGACCAGACGGGGCCAGTAGGCATCATAGTTGGTGGAAAGGAGATTTGTACTGGTGTCATCGTAGATGGCAGCACGTTCAGCATGCCAAGGCATGGACATCGAGTAGGGACGTCCGTACTGACCCCAGAACCAACCGGACTCCTTGGCAGGATACCAGTCGCGTTTCAAGACTCCCATCCACATCATGGACAGTCCTATTCCGTTCCAGTTGACACTCATATTGAGACTGTAATTGTATCGGGGAGTCATGTTTCCGATCTTTACGAGGTCTCCATGATTGTCAAGAGTACGGTTTCCATAGTCAACACGTCCTGATCCATCCTCGTCGATAAACTTGATGTCACCGACGTTCTGTTTCCATGAACTGTTGGTGTAGACCATAGGAACGATGTTGCCGGCAGCTTTGTCTGCCTCTGTAATGAAACCATCGGTCCTGTGCCCCCAGATTTCACCAATTGTCATTCCCTCATAGTAGTTGGTGGAATAGATTGTCGGGAGCAGATTGGTCTTGGAAGTGTACCTGGTGATTTTGCTCATCGCGTCATAGACCATTCCCTTGATGGAATAGGTCAGTGGCTTCCCTCCTACGGTGTGGGTGTTGCGCCACCCCAGGCTGACTTCCCATCCGTCGGTCTGCATGTCAGCGTAGTTGCCCTTGGGGGCGCTGTTACCATAGACAGCCGGGAGCTCGTCACCGGACACATACATGTCAGTGGTAGCTTTGCGATACACATCAGCCACAAAATTGAGCCTTCCGTTAAGGGCCTCGAAGTCGAGACCGATGTCGTAGGTTGTGGCTTTCTCCCAGGTCAGGCCGTTAGGTACTGGAGCGGGAGCGGAGGTGCGGGTGAAAGTGTTGCCATTGCTGATCATCGATGACTTGGAAATGGTCATCGTGGACATATAGGCATAAGCATTTGAAATCAGACCGTTTCCGGCAGTACCGGCAGAGAAGCGAAGCTTGAGGTTGTCAAGCCACTCGGCATCCTTGAGGAAACCTTCTTCAGAAATTCTCCAACCTATTGAAGCTGAAGGGAAGAATCCCCAGCGCTGTCCGGCAGGGAAACGTGAGTTGCCATCGTAACGTCCGCTGACTTCGAGCAGGTATTTGCTCTTGTAGTTGTAGTTGAGACGTCCGAAGAAACCGTTGAGGGCGGAATCCCATGATCCTCCGTCTTCCAGGGTCATTGTTTCTCCGTTGAGCAGGGACCAGTTAGGCCTGTCATTCAGCAGGAGATCCATCCTGGTAAAGTGATTCCTTGTGTAAACGACATCCTCGAGGTTCCAACCGCCCATCAGTGTAAGGGAGTGGTTAGGGCCGAGGTTGGGAGTAAAGGTCAAGGTAGCATCGGCAGTCTGGCGCTGCATGGTCCAAGGGAATTCGGAGTACCTGGATCCGGAAGGCCTCATGGCTTCGGACATTGCAGGACCATTCTTGGAATAATAAGGAACTACTACCTGGCGGCGCTGACCATTGCCATAGTAATATGCATAATTTGCACGGGCCACGAGGACATCCTTGACGATATCTACAGTGATGGTGCTCAGGTTCTTAAGGTTCAGAGCATCATCCTTCCTCCAGGAATTGCCCTCGACGAAACCTGCCCAGCCGAGATAAACGGCTGCTTCAGTCCATGAACCGTCAGGATTCTTTTCGAGAGTCATAGGATAACCCTGGTGATTGAGCATTCGGAAATTGTTTACAGGGCTCTCTCCTGTTCCTGTGAATCCCAAAGGTTGGTGGGAGTTGCGCCTTGTGAAGTCAGTGTTGTTGTCCAGCCTGAGCCAAGGACGGATCTGGAGGGATCCCTTTGCGCGGAGGTTGTACTGGTTGAACTTTTCATTTCCGGCTTTCTCGATACCGTTCTGGGTGAAGAATCTTCCGGAGATGAAATAGTTGGCCTTGTCGCTGCCGCCGGAGACTGTCAGGTTATGTGTCTGGCCGGTGGTGTAATCCTTGAATATGATGTCGTACCAGTTGGTGTTACCATAGTAACGCCAGCGCCCGTTGGCGGGATTGACATCGTACCTTTCGGAGTTGGGAACATTCTTCTTGTCCCATTCCTTCAAGTTTTCATACCACTCGCGGGAGAAGGCGAACACGTTGTTGATGTTGGCAGGGTCAGAAGCGGTACGAGCACGGTAGGCTTCCAGGAAGGAAGTCGTCCACTGAAGACCGTTGGTCACCATCTGAGGCTTAACTGTACGGGAGTAGATGTTGAAAGCGTTGCTGTAGGTGACCCTGGGTTGGGTGTTGCCTCCGCTCTTTGTGGTAAGGAGGATGACACCGAAGGTACCACGGGATCCATAGACTGCTGCCGATGAGGCATCCTTGAGGACTGTCACTGACTCGATGTCGTCCGGGTTGACGCTGTTCATGTCACCTTCGATACCGTCAATGAGGACAAGAGCGGTACCACCGGAACCGATGGAGTTGACCGTACCACGGATCTGGATCGTCGCGTCACGGTTCGGCTTGCCATCGGTGAAAGACAGGTTGAGTCCAGGAATCGTTCCCTGAAGGGCTCTGGAGATGTTCATCGAATTACCGGTACGGGACTCGATCTCCTTTGTGGAGAGGTTCTCGACGGCACCGACGATGTCACGCTTCTTCTGTACACCATAAGCGACCACCACGGATTCGTCGAGGCTGGTACGGTCCTGGACCAGGACGATGTTAGCCGCGTTGCCTGCAGGAACCTGCTGGGTGCGGAATCCGATGAATGAGAACACGAGAGTACTCCCGGCGGGAGCATCAATCGAATAGTGTCCGTTGACGTCAGTGGATGTACCACCAGAGACTCCTTGGACCGTGACGAACGCGCCGACGCCAGGATTTCCCTCTTCATCGACCACCGTTCCTCTGACGGTGTTCCTTTGGGCCAATCCTGTGAAGGCCATTCCGAAAATCAGGAAAGCGGCGAGCAGATGCTTCATCCACGATCCGGTCTTTAAGGATTTTTTGTTCATAAGTGAATTATTAAGTGGTTCGAAAGTTCATTTTACTTTATAAAAATAGTAAATATTTTTATTTTTACGTCAGTCCAATTCTTTTTTACAGTCATGAGAATGAATACTAAAGCTCTTCTGGTTTCAATATTCTTGTTCTGTTCAGTTGTGGTTTTCTCCCAGGATAAGATGGTGTCCGTGCATCAAGTCTGCGGGCCTTTCCTCCAGAATGTTACTACTCATAGTTTTACTGTCATCTGGACAACGGATATGGATGCGGTATCATGGGTAGAAGTAGCTCCTGATGACGGGACCAACTGGAACAACTGCGAGAGGAAGAAATACTATGACCTCCGTGGTTTTGGACGCCGACCCATTACCAAGGTCCATCATGTGACAGTGGATGGACTGCAACCGGATACCAAATACAGATACCGCATCATGATGGAGGGTGTGACAGCCCAGTACAACCGGGCAGGAATCATCTACACCCCGGGTTACGGCTTGGATGTCAAGTCCCGTCCAACCTGGTGCAAGACCTTGGCAGAAGATTACGACAGGGTCCGTTTCGGAACGGTCAATGACTTGCATGAAAGTGATTCCCTGTTCAGGATGCTTATGAGCGATGCTCTTGAACGGGATTATGATTTTGTGGTTCTCAACGGAGACATGACTTCGGCGATAGACAATGAAGAAGATATTCCAAGACACTACATGACCTCGGCTGCAGAGCTTTACGGCTACTGCATTCCCACAATGATCACCCGCGGCAACCACGAGTTCAGAGGCAATGATGCCCTCAAATGGAATGACTACCACAGCAATCCCGGAGGCATGACCTATTTCTATAAGAAGTACGGGAAGTTTTTCTTCATCTTCCTTGATTCAGGAGAAGACAAGTACGACGGGGACATCCGTAACCTGGGGGTGATGATTACCGACGAGTACACTGACAGGGAGGCGGAATGGCTCAAGGAGGTCCTTGACAGCAAGGAGTTCAAGGAGTCGGAAGTCAGGATAGTGTTCTCCCACATCCAGCCGGATCCGAAAAGCTGGTTCGGCAACCGTGTCGTAGCAGAGAAATTCGTTCCCCTTCTCAATGATGCCGGAATTGACCTGATGCTATGCGCACACATCCACCAGTACCGTTACTATGAGCCTGGAAGCACTAACGCAAACTTCCCGGTGGTCTGCAACAAGAACCGGGAACTGATGGTTACTGACGTTGACAAATCCAGGATAAACCTGACATTTTTCAATGAGAACCACGTCCTTCAGCGCAAGCTGGAGTTCAAGGTCGGTCGTAAATAGTGTCCATGAAGAGTCCGAATCCGTTGAGTACGGGCGGTGCATAGGCTTTGACGGTCACCCGGACTTTGTCCGTGGTGACCTTTTCAATCAGGACTATTCTCTTGTAGCCGATAGTGGTTTCCTCCGCGACCGGATTCCAGGTTCCGTCAGGCGAGGCAACTTCGACAGTGAAGGACTTCACCCTCTGTCCCAAAGGAACATATTCCTGAAGAAGGACCCTGTTTAAGGTCTTCTTCCCTTTCAGGGCGAAGGTAAGGGTCGCCTCGAAGGTCCCGTCAGGTGCGGCCCAATAGGAATCGTAGTTGCCGTCCAGGATGTTGCGTGCAGCGAACCCACGTCCCCTTGATGAAGAAGCGTTAACCTTGGCCCCATCGGCAAGGTCTTCCTTGAATATCTCGTCGAGGGCTCCCTTGAACTCGATCATCCTTGCGGAATCTACAGGATGAAGGCAGCCGGTGGTGTCAGGAGGGACATTCAGCAGGAGCAGGGAATTGCGGCCGACACTGGTGTAGTAAATACCTAAGAGGTCATTGACCGATTTCACCCTTCCGTTCTCGCTCTCTCTCCAGAACCAGCCCGGGCGGATGGAGACATCCGTCTCGGCGGGAATCCAGAAGTTCCCGTGAACGTTTCCGGAATTGAGGGTGTCGGTAGGGGGAGATCCTGCTCCGGGAGTGAATCCTTCAGTATTGAGCGTGCTCCAGTTAGTCCTTCCTGCAACTCCTCTTTCGTTTCCGACCCAGCGGCATCCTGGTCCGACATCGCTGAACATTATGGCCATTGGATGGAGGTCCAGGACTGTCTTGTGGAACAGTGGCCAGTCATAGACTTGTTTCTTTCCGTTGGGGCCCTCCCCGTTCGCTCCATCGAAGCATTGCTCGAAGACATCTCCGTATTTCCCACCGTGGACATCTTGGAGGGTCTTCACATAAACGTCATTATATTCAGGAGTGCCATAGTGTGGATCGTTCCTGTCCCATGGAGAGATATAGACCCCGAATTTCAGGCCCTGCTTCCTGCATGCATCCGAGAGTTCCTTGAGGACGTCTCCCTTGCCGTCTTTCCAGGGGCTGGCAGCAACCGTGTGGGTGCTCATGGGGTTGGGCCACAGGCAGAAACCATCATGGTGCTTTCCGGTGATGATTATTCCTTTGAAACCTGCAGCCTTTGCAGTGGATGCCCATTGGTTGCAGTCCAATGCTGTGGGATTGAATATGTCTTCGGCTTCAGTGCCAAGGCCCCATTCCCTTCCTGTAAAGGTGTTGGGCCCGAAGTGGACGAACATATTCATCTCCATCTTCTGCCATTCCACCTGCTGGGGAGTGGGGATGGCACCATAGGGTTCCGGGGCCGGTGCTTCCTTGCATGAAACTAGTCCGGCGGTGATGATTGCCAAAGAAAGAATGATGGTCCTGGAGTTCATATATTCAGGTATTATAGGAAAATCAGTGATGATGTAGTCTCGGGATTGAATATGGTCCTGGCAGCTTCCTGAAGCTTTTCAGCGGAAACGGCCTCTATAGCAGCACGGTTTTGGGCATCTGAGGAAACGGTCCCGAAGGAGACCAGGCTTTTCCCCATAGAAAGACATTGTGTCTCGCCATTGTCGGAACTGATTGCGAGCTGGCCGAGGAGTTGCTTCTTTGCGGCCTTTAGGGCGGCATCGGAGAGCCGCTCGTCCTGCATCTTCCGGATTACCTTGTCCACTCCTTTCAAGCATTTGTCCAGATTACCCCTGTCGCAGCCAAGTGAGATGGCCATTACTCCGGTCTCGGAATACTGGGTGTAGGAGGTTTCAGCGCCATAGACCCAGCCGTTCTTTTCACGAAGAAGGTCGTTCAGCCTGGAGTTGGATGCGGGCCCTCCGATTATATTTCCAAGAAGGATTGCAGGGAAACGGGTTTCCTTGTCGTAGAGGGATGGTGCCAAGGCACCGATCACTGCATTGACCTCGTGGTTCTTTTTCTCCACGGTCCTGTGGAAAGATCCTCTTGTTTCAGGGGTTTTCAATACCCTGTCTTCGGGAATGACGGAGGAAGGAGCGAAGACCTTGCCAACCAGCTTGAGGACAGCATTTTCCATCCGCTTTTCATCCACGTCAGCTACTATGGCCAAGGCCATGTTCCCGGGGGTGAAACGCTCTTTGATGAACTTCCGGAGTTCTTCTCCGTTGATCTTCTTTACGCTGGCAGTTGTCCCAAGGATAGGCCGCCCGAGTGGATGTCCTGAGAGAAGGGCTTCCTCGAATTTGTCGTATACATCATCGGCAGGGGAGTCTTTGTAGGAGTTGATCTCGTCTATGACAACCCCTTTTTCGACGTCGATCTCCTCTTCAGGGAAGGTAGGACAGGTGGCGAGCTCCAGAAGGAGGGACGCCGCCTTGCCCAGGTCTTCTTTCAACACTGTGGCATGGATGACAATCTCCTCCTTTGTGGTGAAGGCGTTGAGATCACCGCCCAGACGGTCCAGATAACTGTTGATGACACGCGAACTCTTGCGTGCCGTGCCTTTGAATATGGTATGTTCCGTGAAATGGGCGATCCCGCTGTGAAAGTCTCCTTCATCGCGGGTCCCACACTTTATGGTGAGCGAACAATATCCGACAGCATTGCCGCTCCTTTTGACAGCGTACTGCAGCCCGCAGGCTGCCTTGCCGATGAGCATTATTTCCTTATCTGATTAATGGTCCTGAGGTCGCTGGCGAGGAAACCGCGTCCGCTCCTTGCCGTGATCCGGTGCTTCTTGTACCAGTAAAGCTTGTGGTTGTCAGCTCCGATGAGGAGCTTGTAGCAGACGGAGCCGTTGACAGGCTCGGTAGGAGCTACCACATAGCTGATGACGGCGTTGTAGGTTCCTTGTGTGAAAACATCGTCCACATCGTCTTCATCCTCTTTCACTATGATGTCCTGGTCCAGGGACTCAATCGTCTTGTCATCCACCTGTGGGGCGAAATCATCCTTGCTGAAATAGATCTGCCTGATGGCAAGTTTCTTCGTGTCCTCGGCACTCAGGGTGGAATAGGCCTTGACCTCGGAGCTGGTAAGGTTCTGGGCATGGTCCTGGATTATTGTCAGGAAGGCGGGAAGCAGGACGAATTCCCTGCCGGAAGGCTCGCTTGCCGAGCGGAGGGGGAAGGACACTACTTCCAACATGTCATTGATGGATTTGGAAGCATCTTCGCCGCCCTTGACAAGGGTCAGGAAATCAATTCCAGGTTCCGATTCCTTACGCTGCTGGCCTTTTGCTACCAGCAGGAAATAGAACTTGTCGCTGGTCTTTATCTTTTCGAACTCTTCAACGGAGCAGAACTCGTAGGGAGACATCGTCCAGGTTGCAGCAACGCTCTCCTTGATAGCCTCGTTCAGCATCTCATCACCGTTGAGTACTACCTTGGTGGTCTTTGCCGTAATGTCCTTCAGCTTCTCTTTCCTGGTGTAGATCTGTGCCTGGCCGAACATCTCCGAAGGGAGCAGGACGCCGGCCAGAAGGCATATTATAAGTGCAAGTCTCTTTTTCATAGTGATTCCTTATTAAGTTGTGCAAGATACTCCGCCCTTGCCCTTTCGACGGAGACAGACTTCTTGAGAACAAATCCTGAGCCAAGGTACTTGGTGCGCACGTCTTCGTCGGCAGCCAGGGCTTCAGGTGTACCTTGCTGTAGGATAGTTCCTTCGTAAAGCAGGTATGCCCTGTCGGTGATGGCCAGGGTCTCACCCACGTTGTGGTCCGTGATGATGACTCCGATGTCCTTGTACTTTAGCTTGGCGATGATGAACTGGATGTCCTCCACTGCAATCGGGTCAACTCCGGCGAACGGTTCGTCAAGAAGGATGAACTTGGGGTCGATGGCAAGGGCACGCGCTATCTCACAGCGCCTCCTCTCACCTCCTGACAACTGGATTCCGAGACTCTTGCGGACCTTGGACAGGTTGAACTCGTCGATAAGGCTCTCGAGACGATCCTTCCTCTCCTCCTTCGTCATGTCGGACATCTCCATAACTGACATGATGTTGTCCTCGACAGACATCTTGCGGAACACGGAGGCTTCCTGAGGGAGGTATCAGATACCTTTCTGGGCCCTCTTGTACATGGGCAGGTCGGTAATGTCCTCGTCGTCCAGGAATACCCTTCCTCCGTTAGGAACTATCTGTCCGGTGATCATATAGAAACTGGTCGTCTTTCCCGCTCCGTTAGGACCGAGGAAACCGACAATCTCTCCCTGGACGATTTCCATGGAGACTCCTTTTACGACAGTCCTGATACCGTATTTCTTGACTAGATTTTCGCAGCGAAGCTTCATCTTTGGTCTTCTGTTAATTCAACTTTACTTGGTCTCGAGTCCGAAATCCTTGATAAGGTTCTGGATCTCGCCGTTCTTTCCCATGAGGGCGGTTGCCTTCTCCTGGTCAGTGTAGGGTTGTTTCTCTTTCTCTTCCATCGGGATGACACCTACTTCAAGGCGAAGTTTGGAGGACCCTACCTTTTTCTGCAAATTTCCTTCCAAGGACCTCAGCCTGTTGTCCTGGATCCAGTTATGCTGGGCTGTGTTGACGACCTTGAAGGTGAGAATCTTTATTCCGTCAGCTGTCTCTATCTCTGCGGTGGCGTTTTTCAGGGTGTTGGCCAGACGGGTCTGCTGCATGGCCTCGAATTCCTCTGGTATCGCCGCCCATGCCTTGAGGATGGTGTCATCCTCCGGCAGTTCGTCGGAGACGGCCTGTACAACCGTATCTTCGTGCTTCTTGTTCTC
>JAGCWD010000018.1 GCA_017962025.1 Bacteroidales bacterium | reverse complement strand
GTTTGAAGCGTGCCAAGAAGAAACTCTCTGATCCACATATCCTGAAATACCCAGGAAATTATTGCGTGCGAACGTGCGGTCCGCATTCAGTGAGTAGGTCCCTTCTGTGCCATCTTTCTTTCTGACGGTCACGGAGTATCCCTGAGGCACTCTCACGCCAGGCATCGTAATGAAATAGTAATACTTCTCCGTCTCGAATGTCTTTCCGTCGGGTGCATACAGGGTAATTTCCCTCTGCCCCTCTACGACTTCCTTGACTTCTGGTACGAGAGAAGAATCCATTCCGATCCAGAACTTACCCGCGAGAGACTCATTGTTATTGCCTTTCAGGGTTGCAGAGACGATGTCATTGCTTTTGAACATCAGCATGAGTCCTGAATAGGCGCTCTTGAAAGTATACTCGAGAGACTTGGACCTACCTAAGGTAATAGCGAGATCGTCAGCAAAACTTCCCGCTTTACCTGATTGTATAGTAGGTACATAGGTTAGTATCTGTGCAGTCGAGGAGTTGCCATTGGGCTCTCTGTATTCAAGGTTATCTCTATAGGGATAGATTCCCCAGGTATAACTGGTTTCCTCCCCTTCTCCTCCGGAGATGACAGAAATCTGCCCTTTGAAGAAAGCCTTGAGTGCTCTTTCTGTATTCTGCGAGGTGAACACACTTTCCTCCCCAGCGCTAAAGATAGCGATCTGGTCGCCGGGAAGCCAGTAAATGTGATTAGTAGTGACACCGTTCTCTACAACTCTCTCCAGTTCGGTCCTTGTTTCCGGAGCAGTATCTGCCAGTGTCGCCGTGATTATGATTTCTTTCTTTTCCCCAGAGGGAGATCTGCCATAATCATCGTTTCCGGGAAGATCAAATTCTTGTTTTTGGCATGCACAGAACAAAGCAAGTCCCATGCAGAATAATAACCTATAGCGCATAGATTCAAGGATGAATGTATAGACTAATCGAATATTTCTCCAGGTTCTTCATTATAGTTGGAGCAACTATCCATAATGACGGAAGATTGAACGTCAATCTTGAGTTCCTCGATCTCCGGAGCAACGTACGTACGCTCCTCATTAGCAGTTGTCTTTTTCATAACTATTGGTATTAAGGATGAATAATCGACAAAAAGATACAACCCCTTAAAGTTAAGTAATTCAGTCCATTTATCAAAATATGTCCATTGTTAAATAATGAATGGCAATAAAAGACTCAAATTACCAAATGAAATCATTATATTTGGAAGTTTATGTACAGACAGTGATGGACCTCGAACTATTCATAGAGATGCTTGGCATCCCGTCGACTTCCGGCGAGGAGAGGCGTCTTGCCGGCTTCTTGAAGGAGCGGCTGGCTGCCCCGGAAATAATTGAAAAAGAAGTCGGCGACGGGACTCTGAACCTGCTTCTCGACTGGTCCGGGACCGGACATCCATCCTTTGTTTTTTGCACCCACCTCGACACGGTTCCTCCTTACATCCCTCCTTCCGTAGAACTTGTCAAAGAAGGCGACAGGCTTCCGGATGGAGCTATAGCCAAGACAGATGACACCCTGATCAAGGGACGGGGCACCTGTGACGCAAAGGGACAGCTGTTCACCATGTACAACGCCTGCCTGAGACTTCAACAGGAAGGTTTCATGGATTTCGGTCTACTTCTCCTTTCCGGAGAGGAAACAGGTTCCCAAGGTGCCAAAGCCTATAACCGGGATTGCCCTGGAGGGGATTTCGTACTGGTCGGGGAGCCGACCGACAACTGCCTTGCGACGGCAGCGAAGGGTACCAAGTCATTCGAAGTTACCATTACCGGCAAGGCATGCCATTCGGGATATCCCGAGAATGGGGTAAGTGCCGTAGAGCGTTTCGTGGACACCATGGAAAACCTTCGCGGGACCAAATTCCGCAAGGATCCCATCCTCGGCCCAACCACATGGAATGTGGGTGACTTGCTGAGCGGGAATCCACAGAACATCCTGAGTCCTGAAGTGCGTTTCAGGATTTATTTCCGGACAACCTTCCTTACGGACCCTTCAATCCAGGAAGTGCTTCTCTCCGCTTGCCCTCCGGGAGCCACGGTCCAGGCTTTCGGTGGAGACACTCCTCAGGAATATTTCCACGATGTAAAGGGTGTCAAGTCCAAACCGGTCTCTTTCGGCAGCGATGCTCCGCGTCTGGAGAAGTTCACCAGGAAGGCCATCTGCGGACCTGGGTCGATCCTTACGGCCCACACGGACAAAGAATATATCCTTGTCTCTGACATGAAGAAGGCGGTGGAGCAGGACATACTTATCTACAAGACAGTTAATAAAAAACAATAAAGCGAACCAGACATGATTATCATCAAATTCGGAGGAACCTCCGTACAGAATGAGGAAGCAATCGGAAGGGTTATTTCTATAGTGAGCGGAAAACTCAAGGAAAAACCCCTGGTTGTGGTCTCGGCCCTGGCCAAGGTCACCAGGCTTCTGTGCATGTTGGCCGAGGAAGCCGAGGCCCAGCATGAGGATGGAGTGAAGGACCTTCTGAGACAACTCAGAGAGAGGCACTTCAACCTTGCAAAGAATCTGCTGGCTGAGAGGCCGAAGCTTCTCGAGAATTGCCTTCAGGATGTGGAAAGGCTGATTTCAGACCTTGAGACATTCGTGGGAGGTGTGTGCATGATTGGCGAGCTGTCTCCCCGCAGCGAGGCCAGGATCATCTCCACAGGTGAACTCTTGTCGTCAACGATTATCGCCTATGCTTTCAACGCCAACGACATCACCTGCCATTGGATCGATGCCCGCAGGATGATCACCACTGACGACCATTATCTTTATGCCCGTCCTGACCTCGAGGTCACTGAGGCAAACATAAAGAGGATTGTAGGACTGGAATCCCGTGGTGCCGACCTGATCCTTACCCAGGGTTTTGTCGCTTCTACCGATAAAGGGGTTACCTCAGTTCTGGGCTTTGAGGGCTCCGACTATTCCGCAGCCATCTTCGGAATGGCTCTGGATGCGGAGAGGGTGGAGATCTGGACTGACGTCGATGGAATCCGTACGGCCGACCCGAGGGTGATTTCACACACCGGGAAGATCGACGTGGTCTCTTACGAGGAGGCCGCTGAAATGGCCGCCATGGGAGCGAGGGTGCTTCATCCGCTGACCATTGAGCCGGCGCGAAAGAAGAACATTCCGATAAAGGTCCTCAATTCCACCAATCCTGAATGCGAGGGAACCATGGTCGTTCGGGGTGATCAGGCTCCAGACGGTCCAAAATCGATAGCCTTCAGGGACGGAATCCTGTTTGTCAAGGTCACATCTGACAAATTGGAAGGAGTTACCAACATGCTTGGCAAAGTCTTCGCGACCCTATATCCCAGAAGAATCCCTGTCACCCTGTCAGGGGCTACCGAGTCCGAGGTCTGCCTGGTGATCCCGGAAGAGGTCGGTGGATTCAAGGAAGCTGTCGAGGAGCTCGGTTCATGGGCTTCTGTCACCGTATTCCGCGACAAGGCACTGATCTCCGTGGTTGGACGCGGAATCGTCGGTTTCGAAGGAATAGGTGACAAGGTGATCGAAGTTTCGGGAAAGGTCCACATGGCCATAATGAGTGCCAACATGATGAGCGAAAGCTTCGTGGTGGATCATGACAAACTCCAGGTAACCCTCGAGAGCCTGCATGAATATGTTTTCAAGGAGGGTTGAAAATGATAAAGGTTGTCATCAGCGGCTATGGCCGCATGGGTCACATGGTTGAGGAAGTCCTCAAGTCGAGGGGGATCGAGTGTGCAGGAGCCAGCGAGGACATCTCTTCATTTGACAAGGAGATTGCCCGTGAATGCGTCTGCATAGATTTCACTACTCCGGACGCCTTCAGGGCTAATTATCCTGCCCTGGCCAGGAACTTCAAGGCCGTAGTGGTAGGCACTACCGGCTGGAACGACATAAAGGACGAGGTCATTGGATGCTTTGAGTCCAACGGTACCCCCATGATCTATTCGTCAAACTATTCATTGGGAGTCAATGTGCTTTCGGCGGCAGTCGGCCTGGTTGCCAGGTATCTGGGAAAGGCTGGCGGATATTCACCCTATATCGTCGAAAAGCATCACATCCACAAGCTGGACGCTCCCAGCGGTACCGCCAAATCGCTTGCCGAAGTGGTCGAGGATGGGATGTCCCTCAAACCCAACGTTGCATCGGTCAGGGTAGGCGAAGTGGCTGGGATACACACCGTCGTTTTCGAAGGCGGTAACGACCGCATCACCCTGGAGCACGAGGCTTTTTCCCGCAAGGGATTCGCCGAGGGAGCAGTGGTGGCGGCCGTAATGACAGAAGGATTGAAGGGCGTGCATGAATTCAAGGAACTTTTTTTCAAGGAAGACTGACATGGAACTCAAAGGATGCGGAACTGCACTTGCCACCCCGTTCAGGAATGGCAAAGTTGATTTTGAAGCTTACAGGACATTGGTCAAGAGACAGGTAGAAGCTGGAATACATTTCCTCGTACCGCTCGGATCCACTGCCGAAACTCCCTGCCTCGAGAATGACGAGAAATGCGAACTCCTGAGGATTACCCGTGAACTCTGCCCCGACAGGCCGATAGTAGCCGGAGTGGGCACTAATTCACCGGCTGCCACCATTCGCAATATCAGGATGCTCGAGCCATCTGGACCCGACGCCTGGCTGGTCGTCGTTCCCTATTACAACAAGCCGACCCAGCAGGGAATCTATGAATATTTCTCAGCGATAGCTGCGTCCACCGACAAGGGGATTGTAGCTTATAATGTCCCTGGAAGGACAGGTACTAACATGACGGCCGAGACCACCATCCGCGTGGCGAAGATTCCCGGAGTCATAGCGGTCAAGGAAGCCTCCGGCAACCTGGAGCAGATACGCCAGATTGTGGAAGGCCGTCCGGAAGGATTCAAAGTGCTGAGCGGTAATGATGACCAGACCTTCCCCATAATGGCTTTCGGAGGAGATGGAATCATCAGTGTGGCTTCCAACATAGCCCCTGTCCAGATGGTGGAACTGGTTGAGTCCCTCCAGGCTGGAGACATCGAGAAGGCACGTCTTGTCGATGCAAGGCTTGCCCCTCTGTACGAGGCCTGCTTCGTTGAGAGCAATCCGATTCCGGCAAAGGCCGGTCTCTCGTCCCTCGGTCTTTGCACTCCTGAGATGCGCCTGCCGTTGACAGAAGCAGTTTCTTCTACTTTTGATGCAATGAATCGCGTTATCGTGGATTTAGGTATATGATGGATTTCTTCGAGACAATAAGTGCCCTGGAGAAGGGAGAAATAAGGGTCGCTGAGAAAAAGGACGGAGTCTGGAAGGTAAACTCCTGGATAAAGGAGGCTATCCTGGAAGGATTCCGGACCGGGAAACTGGTGGACATGTCCAAGGAGGAGTACTCATTCTTCGACAAGGACACCCTCCCTCTGCGGCGTTTCAACCTTTCCGACAGGGTCAGGATAGTGCCTGGTGGGAGCAGCGTACGCTGCGGTTCCTACCTTGCCCCTTCCGTGATCATGATGCCCCCTGCCTATGTCAACATCGGGGCCTATGTCGATGAAGGTACAATGATAGATTCGCATGCCCTGGTGGGATCCTGCGCACAGGTAGGAAAGAATGTCCACATCTCTGCTGCAACCCAACTTGGAGGTGTGTTGGAACCAGCCGGAGCCCTTCCCGTGATAGTGGAGGACAATGCCTTTATAGGAGGCAACTGCGGAATCTACGAGGGTAGCATAATAGGTGAGTCCGCCGTAATAGGTTCCGGAGTGATCATCACGCGCGGTACAGCCATTTTCGATGCCACCAAAGGAGAATTCCTGCCAAAATCGGAATCAGGACAGACTGTGGTTCCCGCCGGAGCAGTTGTGGTGGCCGGTAGCCGTCCCGTTTCAAAAGGTCCGGGGAAAGACGCCGGAATCCATCTCTACACCCCGGTTATCGTGAAATATCGTGACGGCAAGACTGCCGCTTCGGTTGAACTGGAATCATTGCTGAGATAGATGCTGCAGAAGTTTTACAAATACCATGGGGCAGGAAATGACTTCCTGCTGGCCGACAACAGGGACGGACTTCTGTTCCTGTCTCCTTCCCAGATCAGCCACCTTTGTGACAGGCATTTTGGGTTCGGAGCGGATGGGGTGATGCTTCTCGAGAAAAGCGAGACCAGGGATTTCAAGATGGTGTTCTTCAATCCAGACGGCAGTACAGGAATGATGTGCGGCAACGGAGGAAGGTGCATAGTGGCATATGCCGCTGACCTTGGAGTCGTTTCAGGCAAGTTTCCCGTGGTCTTTGATGCTCCTGACGGGGTTCATACAGCAATCCTTTCGCCACGCTCCCAGTCAGACCCTGAAGGACAGAAGACCGTCCGTCTGAAAATGTCGGACGTTTTCGGAGTAAAGTCCTATCCGGAAGAGAAAGCATGCTTCCTGAACACGGGAACCAGACATTTCGTGAAGTTTATCTGCGGTCTCGAGAACTATCCGGTACTATCTGAGGGGAGGGAACTGCGGAATGATCCGCGCTTTGCTCCTGAGGGGACGAATGTTGATTTTGTCGAGGTACTCCCTGAACAAGCTGAAGGACCGGTTCTAAGCGTACGAACTTTTGAAAAAGGCGTTGAGGACGAGACTCTTGCCTGCGGCACTGGGATAGTCGCATCTGCTTTGGCAGCATATTCGCAGGGAATATCCGGCAGGTCTGAAGGTAACCGCATTGTTTACGAGCTCAAGGCTGCCGTCTCCTCCCTTCAGGTAGACTTCATCCCAGCTGGTGCAGGAGAAGGTTTGCAGGCTTCTGACATGTGGCTTACCGGGCCGGCTACCTTCGTTGGTACAGTAGAGTGTTTTTTATAGTATATTTTAGTCATATCAAGAAATTATGAAAAATTCGTTCAAAATTGTCATGATTGCTGCTGCTGTGGCACTTATGGCATCCTGTATGGAAACCAAGCGCGCAACTTCAACCTTCTCTCTTGGGACCACCTTCGAGATGACAGATTACGACATAGAGAAGAATGTGGTTGACAGTATCATGTTCTCTCCGCTGTTCTCATGGGAGAATATTACCTACTTCCATGCCACGGCTACGGGGATTAATCTCGGTTACCAAGGTGGATTCGTACTTTCAACGAAGAAAGGAAAGGCTGACGATTCTGAAGACATGAGGGTATTCTCTTCTGCCGATCCAAATGCCGGAGCATTGGGCAGTTTATGCTATCTGGTTTTCAACAAGACTCCCAATATGCCTAAATATGATATCGAATATGATTTCAGCAGTTACTACTCCTGCATATCCAGCATAATGGGGTTCTACGTCTGCAACTCCCTGTACACCAAGATGCTTAATGATAACGGTGAGATTAATCCGGGAGATTATCTCAAACTGAAGGTTAACTTCTATAAAGCAGATAGCTTGGTCGGTTCTGTGGAGAAATACCTTGTAGATTACTACACCTCGAACATCCTAAAAATGGTTAATGAATGGGAAGCATGGGATATCGGCAAGGAGTTGACAGATACTCACGCAACAGTAGGTAGTTTTGATGCCATCAAATTCGAAGTTGAGACTTCGGGAGGCAAACTCAGACCCTGCTTCTGTCTTGACAACTTTATAATCCAATTAAACGTAGAGTACTAGGATGAGGGACAACACAGCCTACAAGAACGAGGCTCTGGCTGCACTCAAGGGCAACTGGGCCCCTTCTGTACTTGCTATCATTGTCTATGTGGTGGCAGTGATGCTGGTTATCGCTCCGTTTGAAGTAAAGTTTTTCCTGACTGATCCGACTGACCTTTCTGCCGCTAAGTCGATGTCAGTGCTTCTAGGGTTCTATGTAATCGGGATATTCCTTATTGCCGGTCCGCTTCTGGTAGGGCTCGTAAATGCCTTCAAGGTCTTGCTTCTCTCGGGTGATAACAAATTGGTCTCAAACGAATTGAAGATAGGATTCGGCAACTGGTGGCATCATGTGTGGGGCTATCTGCTGAAGTCCGTTCTCGTGTTTTTGTGGTCCCTTCTTTTTATTATCCCCGGGATAATAAAGTCGTTGGCATATGCCATGACTAATTACATCCTTGTGGATTATCCGGAACTCTCGGCCTCAACGGCCATAGACCTCAGCTGCGAGATGATGAAGGGTCACAAGTACGACCTGTTCTATCTGTATCTCAGTTTTGCCGGCTGGTTCTTCCTCAGTATCTTTACCCTTGGAATAGGCTTCTTCTGGCTGATACCTTATGCCCAGACTGCCCAGGTTTCCTTCTATCAGGATGTCAAGGCTGAGTGGGAATCCCGCCATTCCATGAATTAACGGCCTTGCCAGCGGATTTCGATCCTGACTCCTTCGGGATCGTTGTCAAAAGTGAGGAAATAAGTATTACCGACCTCGTCCCACTGGGCGGGGTCGATTGTTTCCCGGCCATTCACCGACACGCTTGTCGGTTTTGCTGGCAGGAGGACGCGTGTTGAGTTGATCGTTTCGACAGGTCCCTTGGCCAGGAAGGAGAAGGTCCTGCCCTTTCTGACTGCGTCATAGGCCCTGCCGGCCGTGGCAAGGATCTTCGGGGCCTTGCCTGCCTTGTCCAGATTGTAGAAATAGCCTTGGGTGCCGGGCTGGATCTCCTTGCTGGTGAAAACAGGAAGCTGGGGGGCGTAGAGGTCTATGAATCGGCCTTCCAGGACATATGGCTTATCGTTGACGCTTTCGTCCAGGACGGCCACCATCTCATAGGGACCTCGTGTCAAACGAAGACTGTTCTTCAGTTCCAAGTCATTTCCTGTCAATGAATATGCTTCCGTTACGGCTTCAAGCAGCTTTCTGTCGGAGTCGGGCACTAGAACATATTCCTTGGGATCGGTCCTGAGGATTCGGACTGTGCCGGCGCCGTACTTGTAGGTGCCTTCAGGTGCTCCGTAGGGGATCCCCATCAGGGAGAAAAGATGGTCGGAAGGGGCATTGAACACATTGCCGTCCGAGTTCCACCATTCCTTAACGTTTTGGAACGGATCGGTGTCACTGCCACTGTAGATCAGATTGCCTCCGCCCTTGACCCATGCCGCGATGTGGGAGTGGACTTCGGGATCCATCGGCTTCATGTTCGAATATGTCATCACGAGCAATTTGACATCCTTCAGGGCTTCCTTGTAACCAACGTTCTCGAGATGGGTTATCCCTATTGGGATTCCTCTCTTAAGGAGCGGCAGGGCCATTCCGAAGAAGTCACTCAGTTGGGGATCCTCATACCCTTCATGGACAGGGAAGCTCTGGAACATCAATGAGTTAGCCATAAGGATACTTATCCCCTGACTTCCGGAAACCTTGTTTTCCGAGACGGGGATGTTATTCAGGGAACCTGTCATCACCTGCATCATGGTCGAGTACTCCTTCGGAATCCGGATCATTTCGTCGCTTCCGGGGCCTTTCGGGTAGAGGCGCTCATAGATACGCTCGGGCCATGGCATGATCTCATAGTCGGCTATCTCCGGGTGGAGTAGCTGGGCGGTAAAGGTGGCATGGTAGTTCTTCCCATAGTCCACCCAGTCCCGTGTGCCGTCTTCTATAGGGTCCGTTAGGAACCAGACCTTTCTTCCGGTGGGCCTGGTCATGGAGGCCATGCAGGCATATTCAAGGAAGGCGGTTTCAAAGGTACGCTCTTTCCTCACTCCATTGAAATAGTTGGGAACCCTTGATGTCCCGGTCCAGACCTGGGCGATGTAACCGTCTATTCCCGGCATGGATGCCAGGCTTGCTTCAGGGCTGACTATCTGCCACTGGGTGTAATTGATGAGCGAGTGGGTAGGGACGTAGCACTTGACGTCCATCCCTTTCGTCCTGCCATATTCCTTGGCGTAAGATGAGACTTCGTCCAGGGCCCTGAAATAGAGATGGTACTTGAGTTTGTTTGAAAGATAGGTGGCCTCAGGCGACTCGTCCTGGGGACGCCATGGTGATCCGTAGAAGTCTTCCCATTCACGTTTGAACGATTCGCTGTAGCCAGCCCTGTTCCAGAATTCCGGCTCTTCGAAATAGAGGGCGTCGATTCCGGCATCTATGACACGCTTGACCTGAGTCTCCTTGAAATAGTCCAGGTAATTCTTAGTTGGCACTATGTAAGGCACCATCTTTCCGTGCCAGATGGTATCACCTTCGACCTGCACCTGGCCTTCGTCAAGATGCCATTCGCCGTCCCATTCTCCGGTGAAATAGTCCTGATAACCACCCCAGGCTATGCCGGTCATGAAATCTACCCTGTAGCCTTTCTCCTTCCAGGTTTTGATCCTGTATTCCACTGCGGAGACGGAGCTGGTGTCCCGGCTCCCGACTCCATAGACCATCACCGCATCAGCGCGGTTGTCGATGGTTGCTCTCCATTCGCGGGAGGTCTGGAATGTCGTTTTAACCTTGATGGCTCCCGTAGAGTCAACACGGGATGTACATGCCCATGCCGCGGCGGCCGTAAGAATGATAACGGCAAAGCCCGGCAGGATATTCTTGGATAGTTTCATCATATCAGTCCTTCCGGAACCCGGAGTCTTATCAGTTGGTTCTCTTCATCGATGTCGACGATGAGGTCGTCGTGGAGAGGGACCATTATGGTTCCACTTCCGGTTTCGACGTATAGACAGGTATTGCCGGGAATCGGTTCGTAGTCGGAAATAATGCCCACTTTGCGGCCATCCTCGTCGAGTAAGGTCCAACCCGGCAGCATGTCCACAGTCAGGCCCTCTTCTTCATCGGAGAGATCGTGTAAGGCAGACCGTCTTGCGAACACGTCAGAACCGGAGATTTCTTCAGCGTCGTCCAGGTTCTTCATTCCTGTGAGCCGGACCAGGGCCTTGGAATTGCCCCTTTGCTGGAAAGATTCAATAAAAAATGGAACCGGAAGTCCATCGAACATGATGAACACCGGTTCCTTGAGGTTCAAGTCTTCAGGTCCGATCTCACGGAAACCCACAAGGATTTCCCCTTCGGTACCGTAGGACTTCAGTACCCGGGCGATCCGCAGAAAATCTGAAGAAGCCCCGGACATCTGATTAAGCCTCCTCTGCAGGTGCTTCCTGACCGGCCTCTTCGGCGGCCTTGGCAGCGGCAGCCTCTTCGGCAGCCTTGCGCTGAGCCTCTGCAAGTTCCTCGGCCTTCTTTGCGATGGCCTCGGCCCTTTCAGCATTGACCTTCTTCTCAGCTGCGGCAGCAGCCTTTGCCTTGTCGGCAGCGGCCTTTACAAGACCTTCCTTCTTGGCATTGATCTTACCATCTCTCTGAGCTTTCCACTCGTTCCACTTGAGGTCAGCCTGCTCCTGGGTAAGGGCGCCCTTGGCGACACCACCCTGGAGGTGCTTGC
>JAGCWD010000017.1 GCA_017962025.1 Bacteroidales bacterium | reverse complement strand
TTGTGTCTGGTCAGGAGAATTCGTCAAGGTTTACAAGATAGACGGTCTTTCAGGGTTCATAGACAGGAACAAGGGTCAGGCTATTATCGGATTCTGAGATGGGAAAGATGACAGTTTACCAGATACTTCCAAGACTATGGGGGAAATTTGGGAGCATTGACGATGATACACTCTCCTACCTCAAGGGGAAATTGGGAGTTACCCATGTCTGGTACACAGGGATTATCAGGCATGCTACCACGGCACCTTTCGATGGCTGTCCTCCCTCCCGGCCAGAAGTTGTAAAAGGAGCTGCAGGTTCCCCCTACGCCATTACGGATTACTATGATGTTAATCCTTATCTTGCTGATAATCCGCATGATAGGATGTTTGAGTTCGAGTCTTTATTAAAGAGGACGCATTCATTTGGCATAAAGGCCGTTATTGACTTTGTGCCCAATCATGTCTCACGGGATTATGGGAAGGTAGGATTGGTGGGCGTTTCACCTGAATCATGTTCCTTGGGCCCCTTGGGATGTGCAGATGATCCTTCCCTTCACTGGAAGCCAGACAATGACTTTTTCTATTACCCGGGCCAGCACCTCGTACTTCCCTCTCCCGGAGGATACTATGAGAATCCCGCTAAGGCCTCGGGGAACTGTTTCTCCCCTATCCCGGGACGGAACGACTGGTATGAGACTGTCCGGCTAAACTACTGTGATTTCCACACTCCTACCTGGGACAGGATGTACGAGATAGTCCGTTTCTGGTGCCTGAAGGGGGTTGACGGTTTCCGTTGTGACATGGTCGAGATGATTCCATGGCAATTCATGAAATGGCTTATCGAAAAGATAAAGGCAGAGTTCCCGGAAGTCATATTCATTGCTGAAGTCTATAAAAAGGAACTATACCGTCATTACATCGAGAACGTTGGTTTTGATTTCCTTTACGACAAGTCTGGCCTTTATGACACTTTAAGGGCGATAGTCGAGGGCCATGGAAGCGCCCGTGGACTCACATGGAACTGGCAGTTCCTTGGAAACCTGCAACCGAGGATGCTCAATTTCCTTGAGAATCATGACGAACAGCGCTTCGCTTCGTCATTCTTCGGGAAAGACGCATCCAAGACATCAGCTCCTCTTTGCGCCTCCATGCTTTTCAACACTGCCCCGTTCATGATTTATTTCGGAGAAGAAATCGGAGAGAGAGGAATGGATGCAGAGGGTTTCAGCGGCCTTGACGGAAGGACAACCATTTTCGACTGGTGGAAAGTAGCATCAATTGAACGCCTGAAAGAATTTATTCACACTGGCAAAGGGCTGACTGAGAAAGAGCTGCAGATTCTGTCCATTTTTACGAAGGCGGCTTCCCTCGCCTCTTGCAGGGAGATTTCCATCGGACCTACTTTCGACCTTTGCTATTGTAATGAGACTTCCCCTGGTTTCAACACAGACCATCACTTCGCTTTCCTCAGAGGCTATGGGGATAAGGTGTTCCTCTTCGTATGCAATTTCTCTGAATCAGAATGTTCCATGGAGATTTCCATCCCAGATGTTGCAATAAGGTTCCTTCAAATGAAAAAAACGGAGGCGTTCAGGGTGAACGTCTCCGTAAAAGCCAACGATTATTCAGTCCTACCAGTTTAAGATCTTCATGAAATCGTACTCCTCCGGGTTCGGGACGTATGCCTTTGCAGCCTCGTAGTCGGCTGGAGTGATATAATGGCAGATGTGTCCGTAGTAATTGCGGGCGATACCACCTTCGATGTCCACCCTGCGGGGAGGAATCTTGCCTTCTTCATTCTGGAGATCCTTGAGGTAGAGGGGCTTCGGATTGCCGTTGACGTCAACGTAAACCATGCAACCGGTCTCACCCTTGGTGTAAAGCTCGTAAACTCCCATTGCAAGCTCTGTGCAGTACGAAAGGTCGTACGCAACGGGATCCTGGCAACGGACATCGTAGCCGATCTCAACGGGACGGGTCTTTACCTTCATTCCGACCTTCTTGAATTCCTTCTCAAGGATGTCATTGAACAGGACGGCCTTGCTGATCTTGCCAAGTTCGGGATGTCCATGCTCGTCATAGGTCATGTGGACTCCGGTAGCCTTTATGTCTTCTGCATCAAGGTCGTGGAAGACTCCTTCGGCAACAACGACGGTTCCGTAAGGAATACCCAGGAGTTTCCTCTTGAGGATGGCAGACAGGGTGAGCTTTATGATCTTGTCAACGGAGATAGTAGTCTTGTTGAACATCTCGGGGATAATGGTCATAGGACAATGGGTCGCCTCTCCGATTCCGAGGGCAAGATGACCAGCTGAACGTCCCATGGCAGAAATGAGCAGCCAGTTGCCGGAAGTACGGGCATCCTCATAGACAGTGCGGGCGATGTGCGCTCCTTCGTCCTTTGCTGAATTGAAACCGAAGGTAGGAGCATTGTCAGGAAGAGGAAGGTCATCGTCTATTGTCTTGGGGACATGGATGTTGCGGATAGGATAGTTCTTTGCCTCAAGGAACTTCGCGATCCTGTTGGCTGTCGAAGCGGTGTCATCGCCACCCACGGTAACAAGGAGCTTGATGTTGTTGTCCTGGAAGAGGGAAAGATTGAAGTTGTTCTTGAAATCATCGTCCGTCGGCTTGAAGCGGCTCATCTGGAGGTAGGAGCCTCCCCTGTTGAAATAGGAATCAGCCTTGAAGAAGTCGATGTCTTCGATCCTGGGCTTGCTGTTGAACAGTCCGGAGTAGCCTCCGTGGAGACCTATGACCCTGAAACCGTTGGAAAGGAATGTCTTGGCTACGGAGAACACGACGGTGTTCATTCCGGGAGCGGGACCGCCGCCGCAAAGGATGATGATGGAATCTTTCATGATGTATTAATTAATAAAACTTTGTATGTTCGTATTTCAGGTCCACAAATTTAATCCATTTCCAGCAAATTATCGTCAATTTTCGTAAATTTGTATTCTTTAAGGAATGACTTTCCACATGGATCGCGAGCAGGCCAGAAAAAGAATAGAGTATCTCAAGGAAACCCTCTGGGAAAACAGCCGCAAGTACTATGTCGAGAACGCCCCCACCATGAGCGATTTCGACTATGACCACCTTATGCATGAGCTGGAAGACCTGGAGAAATCGTTCCCTGATCTCAGGACTCCCGACTCCCCTACCCAGAGGGTCGGAAGCGATCTGGAGAAAGGATTTGCCCAGTATCCTCACCGCTATCCGATGCTATCTCTTGGGAACACCTACAACATAGGTGAAATTGAGGACTTCGTCAGGAGGGCTGAAAAAGAATTAGGCGAGTCTGCTTTTTCCTATTCATGTGAACTTAAGTTCGACGGAACTGCCATTTGCCTTACATACAGGCACGGAAGACTGTTCAGGGCCCTCACCCGTGGAGATGGTGTGGTCGGGGATGATGTCACTGCAAATGTCCGCAGGATATCTAATATTCCTGAAACCCTCTCCGGAAGAGGATGGCCGGATGAGTTTGAGATCCGTGGTGAGATCCTGATGCCTTACGAGTCTTTTGACCGGCTTAACCGGGAAAGGATCGACAACGAAGACCAGCCCTTTGCCAATCCCCGCAATGCCGCCTCAGGTTCTTTGAAACTCCTGGATCCCGAGGAGGTCGCAAAGCGAGGCCTCATGTGCACGCTGTATCATATTCCGTCTCAGGTAGCCCAATTCGCCACTCATTCCGAGGCTCTTGATGCGGCTTCTTCATGGGGACTCCCGGTCTCCGACGAGAGGAGGATTGTACATGGGATCGATGAGATAGAGGATTATATCCATTACTGGGATGTGGAGCGAAAGTTCCTCCCCTATGCGACTGACGGAATAGTTATCAAGATCAATGAGCTGGCATATCAGAATTCCCTGGGCTATACTTCCAAGTCTCCAAGATGGGCAGTTGCGTTCAAATTTCAGGCAGAAGAAGCATTGACCCGTCTGGTCTCGATCGACTATCAGGTCGGACGGACAGGCGCTGTCACTCCGGTGGCCAACCTCTCCCCTGTACAACTTGCCGGAACCGTGGTAAAGAGGGCTACTCTTAATAATGAGGATTTCATCAGGTCTATGGACATCCGGGTCGGTGACTGGGTGAAAGTTATCAAGGGAGGAGAGATCATTCCGAAGATTATAAATGTCGACCTTTCCAGAAGGCCTGAGGACTCAGAGAGACCAGTCTTCCCTTCTGTCTGTCCGGATTGCGGTACTCCCCTGGTGAGAGATGAAAATGAGGCGAAGAGTTTCTGCCCGAACATCGATGGCTGCCCTACCCAGATTAAGGGCAAGCTGGTCCATTTCCTGGGCAGGAAGGCAATGAATATCCTGGCCGGTGACGCTACTATTGAGCAGATGTACAATCTAGGGCTGGTCAGGACTCCTGCCGACCTGTATTCCCTGGACATGCGTAAACTGCTCATGCTCGATGGCTGGAAGGAAAAGAGCGCCAAGCGTTTCTTGGACAGCCTCCGGACGTCTCTCGACGTTCCCTTCGAAAGGGTCCTGTTTGCTTTGGGGATCCGCTATGTCGGAGAGACCACAGCCAAGGAACTGGCAAGGCATTTCGGAACCATTGATGCCCTATCGGAAGCTTCGATGGAGCAACTTCTGGAGGTCAGGGATGTCGGTGATGTAATTGCCAGGAGCGTTTTCGATTACCTGAGGGATGAGAATCATATCAATGAAATCCATCGGTTGAAGTCTGCCGGTCTCAAGTTCTCTGTGGAAGAGGAAGGAATTTCTTCCGATATCCTTTCAGGAATGACGATCGTTGTTTCCGGTTATTTCAATATTCCCCGTGATGAGATGAAACACCTCATTGAAGTGAACGGCGGGAAGAACAGTTCTTCGGTGAGCAGCAAGACTTCCTTCCTCCTCGCGGGGACGAAACCCGGCCCTGAGAAGATCAAGAAGGCCGGCGAACTGGGAATCCGAATCGTCTCGGAAGATGAATTCATGGCCATGCTGCCTTCCAAGTCAACGTTCCGGCCTGATATCCAGGAACCTACTTTATTCTAGGTGCGATGAGTAAGATTGAAGAGCTGGTGTTCAAGATCAAGAGTTATGTCCGATGGCTGAAGAAGTTCCTCGGACATGACATCTGGCAATTCAATCTCGACGAATTCTCGAAGGCTAAGGCCAGGCTGTTCAGGGACATCAAAGTCATCATCGATGCGTTGCGCAATTTCGCCGGGGAAAAGATAGGCTTCCAGTCGGTTGCCCTGAGTTATTTCTGCACTCTTGCTGCAGTTCCCCTGGTGGCAGTCAGTTTTGCCATAACAAGCGGATTCGGACTTGAGAATCTACTTCGCGATGCCCTTTATTCGGCTGACATCAGCCAGACAGTGATCGATACTTTGATGAGCAGTGCTTCGAACATAATCGATGCTTCCAAATCAGGGGTGTTCGGACTGATCACCGCACTCTCTTTCGTCTGGCTCGTCATCTGGATGATGAACCGGGTGGAGAAGGTTTTCAACAATGTCTGGCACGTCAGGAAACCACGCCGCAAAGCACTCAAGAGCTATGGAATCGACATTATCATAATGATCCTGATTCCATTCATCGTTATCATTTTCTTTGCCGGCACCGTAGTTTATACTCATGTCCTGGACCTGATACCCAACAGTATAGGTGTTACAGACAAGATTACCTCCTTCCTCGGTTGGGTGATCTTCGGAGGGGTTGCGATAATGACACTTTCCGCCATGTACAAGTTCATCCCTGCGACTCACGTTGAATACCGCTTCGCGCTTAAAGCCGCCCTCTGGGCCGGGATTGCATTCACTATCCTACAGTACCTGTACCTGGAAACCCAGGTCCTGGTCACAAATATAAATGCTGTTTATGGCGCTGTCGCCGCCCTTCCCCTGTTCATGATGTGGCTGAGGTTCGGGTGGCTTATCATATTGTACGGAGCGCAGTTCTCCTATTCATTCCAGACTGTCGAAGGTATGGAGAAGGCAGTTGTAACTGAAAAAGTAGAAGTAGCATGAGCCTGTCGAAATTCACTGAAAAGGATTACGAGCTTATTCAGGAAAGCTATGGGCAACTTAAGGAAGCTGCCCGTCGCAGATGTGCGAACCAGGAGGAGCTGGATGTGGTACAGAAGGCCTTTGACTTCGCCAACGAGGCCCATAAGGACGTCCGCAGGAGATCGGGAGGACCGTACATTATACATCCGATTGAAGTAGCCAAAATAGTGGTCAGCAACATCGGCCTTGGTTACAAATCCATCGCTGCCGCCCTTCTTCACGATGTCGTCGAGGACACTGATTACACGGTTGATGACATCAGGAACCTGTTCGGTGACAAGATAGCCAGCCTGGTGGACGGACTGACAAAGATAAAGGTTGTACTTGACAACGAAGACCGGGCAAAAAGACAGGAAGACGCATATTCAGAGAGTCTCCAGGCAGAGAATTTCAAAAGGATCCTGCTGACCCTAAATGATGATGTCCGTGTCGTCCTGATAAAACTTGCTGACCGTCTCCACAATTGCAGGACCATCGATTCGATGCCTGAATTCAAGAGGGACAAGATCTTGAGCGAGACGATGTTCATCTTCATTCCCCTTGCTCATCGTCTCGGTCTCTACGAGATAAAGTCTGAGATGGAAAACATCTGGCTCAGGTATAAGGAGCCGGATGCCTTCAAGGAGATCACGGCCCTGGTTAACCGGAACATAGAAGGCCAGGAAAAACAGATTGACGAATTCATAGCCCCTATCCAGGAAGCCATTTCAAAAGCCGGGTTCAATTTCGAAATCAGGAAAAGAGTCAAGACCCCTTACTCCATCTGGCATAAGATGCAGACCAAGAACATCCCCTTTGAGCAGGTCTATGATCTTTTCGCCTTAAGGATAGTCTTTACCCCAGACTCTGACAGGAAGGAGTCTGAGAGGGACATGTGCTATCATATCTTCTCAATCATTACCGGCATCTACCGTTACAAGCCCGACAGGGTGAGGGATTGGGTCAAGCATCCCAAGAGCAATGGTTATGAAGCCCTCCACTGCACCTTGATGAGCGAGAAGGGGATTTGGATCGAAGTCCAGATCCGGTCAAAAAGAATGGATGACATTGCCGAAAAGGGTATTGCCGCCCATTGGGCATACAAGCAGGAGGGTTATCTAAGTGAGAACGACAGCGAGATGGACAAGTGGCTGGCCAAGGTGAAGGAGATCCTGGTCAGTCCTGACGTCAATGCCCTGGAACTTCTCGACATTATCCATAACGACCTGGTTAGTGCTGATATCACCGTCTTCACTCCCAAGGGTGAACAGAAATCGGTGAGCAAAGGATCCACTGCCCTCGACTTCGCATACGGTATCCACACAGAGATCGGTAACAAGGCTATCGCCGCCAAGGTCAATATGCGTCTGGTTCCACTTTCCCATGTACTCAAGACAGGAGACCAGGTCGAAATCATTACAGCCGAAAACGAGCATCCCAAACGGGAATGGCTCCAGTTCCTTCACACCAGACATGCCCGCAATGTAGTTATCGACTATTTCAAGGGTAACAAGAAAGAAATCGTCGAGATTGGGCGCAAAACCCTTTCCGACAAACTGGAAAGTATAGGTTACCGGTTGAACAATGATTCTGCAGAATCCCTGGCAAGATATTACAAGGTTCCGGGACGAAATGTGGAAGAGTTATATTTCCGCGTCGGGCTTGGTCTTATTAATCCTGATCCTACTATAGGAGAGGTCCTGTCGGCAAGGAACACTGCTTCAAAGGGGCCATGGTACATATCGATGTTCAATTGGAGAAGGGATACCCAGAATCAAGTGGCCAAAGAAAAAAAGAACTACGTAATCGCCACCTGTTGCCGACCTATCCCAGGTGATGCCGTTATTGGTATCAAGGCTCCGGATGGGACGCTGACCGTACACAAAAAGACATGTCCGGTAGCCGACAGCATCGCCTCCAAGCATGGTGATTGGGTAGTGGTTCCCAGTTGGGGTACAAATGTCGACAAGACAACCTTCCCTGCCAGGCTTTCAATCAAGGGGATCGACAGGGTCGGTCTGCTTAACGAAATTTCCAGGTATATTTCCCTCGTAATGGGAGTCAACATGAGGAAGGTGTACCTCAGCACAGAGGAAGGCATCTTCGAAGGTTACATAGACCTCAGTGTGCATGACAGGAGTGCCCTCGACAGGATGATTCGGAAACTCAGTTCGATCGATGGCATACAAAGTGTAGTCAGGACCGACATATAAGCCTGATTTTTGAAGGATGTAAAGACCGTTATGAAAAAGTTCCTTTCCAGATTCTTCCCCCTGATCCCGGCAGCGATCATCATCCTGTCGACCATGTTCTCGCATTCATGCGCGAACACCACTCAGGCACCGACCGGGGGGCTGAAGGACACCATACCGCCAACCATCGTTAAAGTCAGCCCAAAGCCAGGAACTGTAAAGGTTCCTGTGAGCGGAACAGAGGTCATTTTTACCTTCAATGAATACGTGACCGTCAAGGACCCCAAGGGGATCTATCTCTCCCCTCCCCAGGTCAAGCCTCCAAAGTTCAAGATAAAGGGAAAGAGTGTCGTTGTTTATTTTGAAGAGGACCTTCTCCCAGACATGACATACACGGTGGACCTGACCGGAGCCATTGCCGATAACAATGAAGGGAATTTGTTCCCGGGGTACACGACTTGGTTCTCGACTGGAGAGGTATCGGATTCCATGTACATTACTGGAAGCGTCTATGACTGTAATAATCTTATGCCTGTCAAGGGAGCGACTGTCATGCTCTACAAGGACCATGCGGATTCCGCCGTCTTCTTGAAACGTCCTGTTGCTGCCGTAAAGACCGATGACTGGGGATTTTTCTCATTGAGGAATATCAAGGACACTCTATACAGGGCATATGCGGTCGTAGATGCCAACAATAACAACATGTACGACCCCGATGAAGACCGCATTGCATTCCTGGACACCCTTATCAAGCCATTCCATGTCGTGGATGAAGATGTGTCCGAGTTGAAGAAGTACGATATGAAGGACACTGTCGCCTGTCTTGCGCGAAAGTCTGACATCGACCTGGTCGTGTTCAGGGAGAAGCCATCGAAGCAATTCCTGAATAACAAGAAAAGACTGTCCGACAGGTCTGCCTACATCACCTTTATGGCTCCGGAAGCCAGGATTGATTCTCTTTGGTTTAAAGGATTCCCTTCCGATAAGGTGATCAGCGAATTCAACATCCAACAGGACAGTCTCCTCCTTTGGATTAACGATGCCTCCCCCATGCCGGACACCCTTCATCTGTTTGTCAATTATTGGAAAACGGACAGCCTTGGAGTTCTCAGCCCGGTGACTGAGGATTATAAGCTGATTGACGAGAACAAGCCAAAAGGCAGGCAGCAAAGGAAGAAAGTCGAACACGCCGATACAGTTTGTGCAATAACCCTGAAGGCTGCCCCTGAGACCTTCGAGCAGGACGGTATCATAATGGAGTTTACCGACCCGCCCTTCCTTGGTGATTTCGATACTCTCCTTTTCAAATCCATAAACCCAAAACAGGTAGAACAGGAAGAGCATTTCAGGATTGAACGGGACTCCCTTAACATCAGGCGCTATAGAATTACACCGGAAGTCCAGATCATGCAGGGCTATGAATATGTTTTCAAGGTTCCCCAGAGGTCATTCCGTGACATTAACGGCTTTTGGAATGACAGTACACAGGTGAAGGTTTCCCTTCCAAATGGTGAGAATCTGAGTTCTTTTACCCTGGACGTGACAAACGTAGACAGGAAGTACATAATCGAGATGTTGGATGAAAAGAAATCCAAGGTACTCAGGGAGTTTATCATCGACTCTGACAGGTCTCTCCTGTTCCCCTACCTCCAGGCTGGTAAGTACTGCATCAGAATTACGGAAGACGCAAACCGCAATGGTATCGTCGACACCGGCATACTTCTGAGACACAGGCAGCCCGAAAAGGTCAGGTTCCTCCGGACCAATGATTCAGATACTTTCGACATCCCTGAGAGGAGTGAAATAACACAGTCCCTGAATCTCATGGAATTCATGGGAAAAATGAAGGAGGAATGATTATGATTGCTTTCAAAAAGACAACAGCCGTCATCCTTCTTGCCTTCATTGTGACAATCCTTTCAGCGCAGGATCAGAAGGACTCCCTTAAGAGGGTTTTCTCCCTCAATGACTATACTCTCATCGGTGTGGAGTATGGTGCCTCTGCCAGCAAGATGCAGTTCAATCCATCGAAGACCCAGACCTATATGATCGCCCCAGGCACTTACGGCGTGTATATCCTCAAATACGGCAAACTCTTCGATGGAAGTCCGAATTTCGGATTCAAGTTGGGAGCACGCTACACCCACGAAGGCTACCAGTTCAAGGAGAACAAGGAGACAGGTATTACGCCCAACCTTGAAGGTGCGGAAAAGGCCATCATAGAATATGCAGAAGTTCCATTTATGGCTCATTTCCATTCTGACGGCCTGCATTTCAAGGTAATGGCTGACCTCGGAATCTATGGAGGTTACAGGCTCAGCATTGAGAGAATCGGAGACCGTGTTCTTGAGGAATACAGGCATTCATTCATGGAATGGGACAGGCGAATTGATTACGGTATTACAGGAGGTGTCGGGTTCGGAATTGTCTTCGACCCCTTTGAATTCCATGTCAATGGAAATGTCAGATATTCATGGGGAACCCTATACGATCCTGACTACTACAATAAGGACTTCTATCGTTTCGCCTACCCTCTCGATTTTATGCTCACGGCCGGAATCTATTTCCAATTGACAAAGAGGACTGGTAAGACAAGGGGGCAGATAAGACGCGAAGCCTATCAACAAGTCTATTTCCCGGAAAATGAAGCAAATCCTGACAGCGAAAGCCGGTGATGTCCTTATCGGCGGTGGCAACCCGATAGTTGTCCAGACGATGTGTAATACACATACCTCAGATGTAGAAGCGACTGTTGCACAATGTGTCCGTCTCCACGATCTGGGTGCACAGATGATCCGGATTACAGTTCCAGGTCAGTCTGATGTCGAGCACATCAGGAAGATAAAGGATTCATTGCTCGCATTAGGGGTAACAACCCCCATTGTGGCTGATATTCATTTTTCCTCACAGACGGCGATCTCTGTCGCTCCATACGTCGAGAAGGTAAGGATCAATCCCGGCAACTTCCATAAGGATCACGAAGAGGCAAAGAAGCAGTTCGCCAGGCTCATTCAAATCTGCAAGGAGAATGGGACGGCGATTCGAGTCGGCATAAACCATGGCTCACTTGGTGACTACATTACCAATCTCTATGGCAATACTCCTGAAGCCATGGCCAAGGCTGCCATGGAATGGCTTGGAATGTGCATCAAAGAGGATTTCCTGAATGTGGTGGTTTCCCTTAAGTCAAGCAATACAGTTGTAATGGTGGAGGCTTACAGAAGGCTTGCAAGGGCAATGGAAGAGGAAGGACACATTTTCCCATTACATGTCGGAGTGACTGAAGCCGGCAATGGTGACAGCGGACGGATGAAGTCATGTGTCGGGATCTCAACCCTCCTGTCCGAAGGAATCGGAGACACCGTAAGAGTCTCGCTCACCGAGGATCCTGCTGATGAGCTTCCTGCCGCCAAGTACCTGTCAATGCGCTATGGCAGGAAGATAGTCTCTTCACTTACTTCCCTGACCATTAATGGAAGGAAAGCGGTTGCCAGCTATGACTCCCCTTCCTGGGAAACCCTTCTCTTCGACGTTTCATGCGATTTCGGGAAGCGCCTTCTGGACAGGGACCTGGATGAACTCGAACTCACCGGTCAGTACGTGGATGACTCTGGAAAGAAGGTCCGAATCAAGGAATCGGGTGCCGGAACCTATCTCGTAGATGAACTGATGCAGGCAACCAGGCGCAAGTTCTACAGGACCGAATATATTGCCTGTCCCGGATGTGGCAGGACCATGTATGACCTCCAGAAAGCCCTAGAAGAGGTTAAATCCAAGACTTCACATTTGAAAGACACAGTTATCGCTGTGATGGGATGTATAGTCAACGGCCCCGGTGAAATGGCTGATGCTGACTGGGGTTATGTGGGAGAAGGGAACAACAAGGTCTCTATCTATAAGGGAAAGATTCCCCTTCTTAGGCATGTTCCCCAGGAAGAAGCAGTTGACAGGCTTTTGGAACTGATTGAGAAAGGTTCCGTCAGCTAATTGAGCCTTGCAAGAGGAGTAATGGTAGCCTTGGTATAATCTCCTTCCTTTACAAGCACTTCTGCATCCAGTGGAAGGAAAATGTCGATCCTGGACCCGAATTTGATGATTCCGCATTGAGTCCCCCTTTCCACCTTCAAACCCTCCTTTGAATAGCAGACTATCCTCCGGGCGAAAGTACCTGCGATCTGCTTGAAAAACACTGTGCCCCTCGAGTTACGGACAGCCGTGGAAGAATGCTCGTTTTTTTCGGATGATTTCGGGAGGAAAGCCATCAGGTACCTGCCGGGATGATACTGGTAGTAACAGACTTCACCGCTTATCGGCCAGTAGTTGGCATGTACATCGAAGAAATCCATGTACACGGAGATCATTATGCAGTCTCCCTTGAAAAACTCTTTCTCATATACCCGGTCAACAACGACTACCTGTCCGTCTGCAACTGACGTGACGAGGGATTCATCGCCTTCAGTGGGCTTACGATTCGGGATCCTGTGGAACCAGAGAACGAAGAATGCAAATAGCAGCAGTACTGCCAGGATCGGCCATAGTACCCACGGATTCTTTATCAATAATATGAGGACGATGGCAATCAGTGCAACTACGGCCCAGATTGAAGCGATCGTACCCTTTGAATCCTTATCGATTACTAACATCTTTCTTTATTTAGAGAAGGTCGAATATGCCGAGATAAATGGCGCCGAAAGGCATCGCCATCAGGGTGCTGTCAAAACGGTCCAACAGACCTCCGTGTCCGGGAATGATATTTCCTGAATCCTTGACGCCATAGACTCTCTTCCACTGGGACTCAAAGAGGTCTCCATAAACACCGGCCACAGACATTATGATGGCGAGGATGATTGAATGGATCAGAGGGAATCTTAGAAGACCAACCTCGTACAGGACTATGGCAGCCACGACAGAGGCCACGAGCCCACCGATGAATCCGATCCACGTCTTCTTGGGAGAAACCGTAGGAAACAGTTTTGCCGGGAACTTCTTTCCGAGGGAAAGGCCGAAGGAGAAAGCCCCCACATCAGAGCACCAGATGATGATAAAGAAGCAGAGCAGAAGGTTGCCGCTGAAATTACCGGCCTTGTCGAAAGCGATCAGGTTTCCGAGGGCTATAGGGACCGCGATATAAAGCAGACCGGTGTAGATGTTGGAGAACTTGCCGTACTCTTCCTTATCCTTGACGTACAGGGAAGTGATCATCACGATAAATACCGGAATCATCACAAGTGCCACGAAACGCATGGGAATGTGGTAGGTGGATGCGGCGAACAGTACCCCGAAGAGAAAAATCCCGGCAATGATGGCAAGGACCTTCGAGAAGGTGTAGCTATGGCCCATAGTGATGTGGTAAAACTCCAGCAGCATGATAGACATTATCGTCACCATGAGTCCTGCGAAGAGATACTTGTTGAAAACAAGGCATGCCACCATCACGACTATGAAGGCGGCCCCCGAAATCGTCCTGACAGTTACATTATTCATCGGACTCAGTTTTTGATTCCTCAGGCTCTTCTGCGGGCTTGACCTTAGGACCGAGGATCTTCTCTATATCTTCTGCGAAAATGACCTCTTTTTCCAAAAGAAGCTTGGCCATCCGGACAAAACCATCCTTATGCTCGAGGAGGATCTTTTTCGTCCTCTCATGGATTTCATCCACGAGGTCTTTCACCTCCTTGTCCATGAGTTCAGCAGTCTTTTCGCTATAGGGTTTGGTCAGGTCATATCCCCTGGCGCCTGAAGAGTCGTAGAATGACAGTTCACCGACTTTCTCGCTCATTCCATAGTACTGGACCATGTTGTAAGCAATCCTTGTAAGGCGCTCAAGATCATTAAGGGCTCCGGTTGCAGGCTCTCCGTTGATAATCTCCTCAGCTACACGGCCACCGATCAGGGAACACATCTGGTCCATCAGATAGGATTTGGAGAGAATCTTCCGCTCATCGGGAAGGTACCATGTCAATCCAAGGGCATCTCCCCTAGGTATAAGGCTGACTTTGAAGACAGGATCCGAATAAGGAAGCAGCCAGCCAACGGTGGCATGACCTGCTTCATGATAGGCAGTGGTCTTTTTCTCTTCTGGGGTAAGGATGGAACTCTTCCTTTCAAGACCTCCGATTATCCTGTCAACTGCATCCAGGAAGTCCTGCCTGTCAATTTCCGTCTTGTTCTTCCTTGCAGCTGTAAGGGCAGCCTCATTGCAGACATTGGCTATGTCGGCACCTGAGAAACCAGGAGTGTGCTGGGCCATGAAATGGACGTCGAAATCCTTGGCTATCTTCAACCCCCTCATGTGGACAAGGAATATTTCTTCCCTCTCCTTCAACTCTGGGAGTTCGACATGAATCTGGCGGTCAAACCTTCCGGCCCTCATAAGAGCCTTGTCAAGAATATCAGCCCTGTTGGTGGCAGCCAGGATGATTACACCGGAATTGGTGTCAAAACCGTCCATCTCAGTCAGAAGCTGATTTAGGGTGTTCTCCCTTTCGTCATTTGATGAAAAACCGACATTCTTGCCCCTGGCACGGCCAACTGCGTCAATCTCGTCGATGAACACTATGCATGGTGCTTTCTCCTTTGCCTGGCGGAAAAGGTCACGGACCCTGGAGGC
>JAGCWD010000001.1 GCA_017962025.1 Bacteroidales bacterium | reverse complement strand
TGGTAACCTTCAATCATAGGTACTGCCTTGGCATTCGTAACTATCGTACAATCAGGATATTCCTTGCGAATAACAGTTTGGAGGGCGCTATGGTCCGGCTCCATGTGGTTTACAACCAGATAGTCGATCTTCCTCTCCCCTATCTCTTCCTTAATATTGGAAAGGAATATGTCTTCATAAGCAGCTGCAGCGGTGTCGATCAGAGCTATCTTTTCACCTATAACAAGATAGGAGTTATAACTGACTCCATAAGGCAGCGGCCACTGATGCTCGAAGAGCTGCGTCTTCAAGTCATTCATTCCGACATAACGGATTCTTTCCGAAATTCTCATTGTTTTAAGCAAGTATTCAGATTAAGCAAATTTAATAAACTTATTCCTCTTTTTCTTAAATTTGTACTCAGAGAACAGAAAAATATTCAAATATGTCACAAAGCACGATGCTCCCCCCTCTCCCGGAACGTATGAGGCCCAAGAACCTGGCCGACTACGTGGGACAGAAGCATCTTGTCGGGGAAGGTTGCATCCTTCGGAATATGATTTCTAGCGGCAACCTTAGTTCGTTCATCCTATGGGGGCCTCCGGGTGTCGGGAAAACCACGCTCGCCGGAATCATAGCAGCCACACTAAGCAGGGATTTCTACACACTCTCTGCTGTCAGTGCTGGTGTCAAGGATGTCCGCGAAGTCATAGATCGTGCGAAAGGACGTTCTGTATTCTCCCAAGGGGCTTCCCCCATCCTGTTCATAGACGAGATCCATCGTTTCAACAAATCCCAGCAGGACGCCCTTCTCGGCGCAGTTGAGAATGGTACTATAGTACTGATAGGAGCAACTACTGAGAATCCCTCCTTCGAGGTAATCACTCCCCTTTTATCGCGCTGCCAGGTTTTCGTCCTCAAGTCCCTTGAAGTGGAGGACCTCCAGACTCTTCTGGACAAGGCCCTCAAGACAGATGTTCTCCTGAAGGAGAAAGACATCGAAGTCAAGGAGACTGAAGCCATGTTCCGATATAGCGGCGGGGATGGACGCAAGTTGCTCAATATACTTGAGATAGTCGTTGATTCTTTCGTCGGCAAATCTGGTCCCATAGTCATTGACAACAGAACCGTCACGGACTGCATCCAGGAAAACATGGCTATCTACGACAAGGATGGCGAGATGCACTTCGACATAATCTCGGCTTTCATAAAGTCGATAAGGGGCTCGGATCCCAATGCCGCAGTCTATTATCTCGCCAGGATGCTGGATGGTGGAGAAGATCCGCTGTTCATCGCCAGGCGCCTTTGCCTGTCCGCTTCCGAGGATGTCGGACTGGCTAATCCGAATGCCCTCCTTCTCGCAAATGCATGCTTCCAGGTGGTACATCAGATAGGCATGCCGGAAGCGCGGATACCACTCGCAGAGACGACGGTCTATCTTGCAAGCTCTCCTAAAAGTAACGCCTCGTATATGGCTATAGAAAAGGCACTTGCAACTGTAAAGGAAGATCGTACCAAAGCAGTTCCTCTCTATCTGAGGAATGCTCCGACAAAGCTGATGGAAGACCTTGGTTATTCCGATGGCTACAAGTACGCCCATGACTATCCAGGGCATTTTGTCGATCTGGAATTCATGCCCAAAGGACTCGAAGGCACGGTTTTCTACGAGCCGGCTCCAAACCCTCACGAGGATCGTCTCAAGGCCTACCTAAAGGCATGTTGGCCAAAGTATTACGTATAGCACGCTAGACGTAATACTCTACATCTACCCCCCTGCCCCCCTAGGGGGACTGAGGGGCGTTCCCCTCAGACTCCCTGAACTCGCTAAGCTCGGAATAGCAAGAAGATTACACATGTAGAAACTGTTCCCTGTCGGAACCACTGCCACCCTCGGCACGTTAAGAGGGAGGGGCCCATCGCTTGCGATGGGAGGGGCCGCGAAGCGGCGGTTCAGATAGGGAACAGTTTCTACAGAGTAGTTAAGTGATTTTAGAACAGGCGGTCGACGGAAGAGATGACTTCCTCGGCTGAGAGTTCTGTGCTTAGGACCAGGTCGGGCTTCTTGAGCTCGAAGCCGCCGCTGGTAGCATTCAGCATTCCGGCTCCGGTGATATTCAGCATAACCGTCTCATCCTTCTTGACGGTTCCTTCGTTCAGAGCCTTGAAAAGCGCCGCAACAGCTGAAGCGGCAGCCGGGAAGATGTCGTAACCTTCCTTGTTATAGAACTGAAGCATCCAATAGACAATCTCGTCATTAGTGACCTTGTAGAAGTCGCCTCCGGAAGCTGTCAGCACATCGTGGAGTCCACCAGCAATGCTGTATGGCGGCTTCCTGTTCGATAGGACCTTGGCAAGGATGATCTCGGCGTTTCGTCTCGACTCCTCGGCAGCGATCGGTACAAGATCTCCTGAACCGGATTTCCATGAGTCATACATCAGGGTGTAAGGAGCATTCTGGACACAGTAAACCCTCATCTCATTGCTGCCGAAACGACCGTCCTTCTCAAGTCTGCAAGCGTTTTCCCATGCAGCGATTGCACCGGTTCCACTTCCTACGGCCTGGAAATATGCGTCAGGAATCCGTCCTATAGTCTCCACGGCGCTGAGGATTGTTGTTCCCATACCGTCTCGACGGGCCACATTCTTAGCTCCTCCTTCCGCAAGATAACGGGAATCCTTGCAGAGTTTCTCTCCAAGTGCGATAGCATCGTAGTAATCAGTACCATGAGGAGTGGCGATGACCTTCACGCAAGGCTTGATCCTCCTGGTGAACCAAAGATCCGAGATGTTGTCATTAGGGATGCAGATGACAATCGGAATATCATTGTCTGAGCAGACCCTGGCAAACGCCCTGGCGGTGTTTCCGGCAGACTGGACAACGAGGATATGCCTGTCATTCTTAGGAAGCCTTGCACAGACGGAAAAGGCTTCAGTTTCCTTGAAAGAGCACGTCTCCATCCTTGCCCCCTTCTTAGGGACATAGCCTGAGAGGGTAATGAAAAGATTATCCATCTCAAGGAGATCCGCAAGTCCCTTGCTCTTGTATGTTACAGGCGCATGGGATTTCTTCAGAGTCCTCTTGATCGGCAGCCAGTCCGCATACCTGTATAGGCCTTTGAGATTATCCCTGGGGGTGAACTTTTCATTGGCATAAACAGCCCTTACAAGTGAAGGAGCAGGTGCCTGTGGATCTGCCAGGTTCCATCCGGAATCTTCATACACCCTGCCAGTGCCTACATCCATCAGTTTGTACTCAGTTGGTTGAAATTTCATATGACGAAGATGTTAAATTGTCATTATAAGGTACGCCATGTATGAGGCGAAAATGATCAGGAATAGCGTTGCGTCTCCCTTTCCGATGCGGTTGTTCCTCCCACTCCATGCGCTGAAAATGAGAATTACTGAACTCAGTACCAGCATTCCCAGGTCAACAGGCTTGATATTCGCGAATGAAAGCGGGCAGGCCAGTGCTGATGCTCCGAGAATGAGGAGGATGTTGGAAATGTTGGATCCTATTATGTTCCCCAGTGCCAACGCATCTTTTTTCTTGGCCGCAGCAACTACGCATGTAACCAGTTCGGGGAAAGATGTGCCACCAGCCAGGATCGTTATGGCAATGAACTTTTCCGACAGTCCTGCATCACGTGCAAGGTTGCATGCTGAATCGACCAGGATGTCACCGCCATAGACAAGGGATACCAAACCGACCAGAACCATGGCTATCGAATACCATAGTTTCTTAGGTACCGCGACTTCGCCTTCTTCCTTCTCTTCGGTATCTGCTTTTCCACTACGGAAAGAATAAAGCAGATAGACTACGAACAGCACGAGGAATATCCCACCCTCCAAGGCGTTGATGGTGTCACTTCCTCCTACCTTGAAGAGGGTGTACTGCATGCCGAAACAAATCAGCAGGACACATGCAGCGATGTTCAATGGAATGTCTCTCTTCTTGTTGCCCGATGAAATGGCGACAGGACTTATCAATGCCGTTACTCCCAGGATGAGGAAAACATTGAATATATTCGAACCCACCACATTGCCGATCGCAATGTCGGCACTGCCCTTCAAGGCGCCGGTAAGGCTGACTACCAGTTCTGGCATCGAAGTACCGATGCCAATCACTGCCATTCCGATCAGGAACTCGCTCAGACCGGCCCTTCTGGCGATGGATGATGATCCGTCAACCAACCACTCGGCTCCCAGGATAAGGAGTACAAGACCAACTATGAGGAGAACCAGATCTGTTACCATGCCGTTCCCTGTCTGAGAGGTTCACCTGAAACAAGACGCTCCTTGGATAGAACCGGATTGGAGTAAATGCGGAGGAAAACGTCCCTGAGCTCATCCCTGTCGAGTCTTTTCTCCACCTTGTCAAGTCTGTGCTCAGTGTATTCCTTGAATGCCTCGACATCTTCCTGCGAATACATATAGGAATACTTCTGTCCTCCTTCTACAAGGTCATAAGCCATGTAGTTTGTTTTCCAGAGATGATAACCTGCTATGATCCTGTTGTTGACTGCGTACCGGATGTACTGATAGCGGTCATTCTTGTCGCATTTGGAGGCCATCTCGATCTCATAGGCGGTCAGAGGCAGACCGATATTCAGATGGACATTCCCTTTCTGCTGGCGGATTCCCATCACTATGCTGTGCATGTCCTCGTAATGCGTCTTTTCATACTTCTTGGAGCGGGAGATAAGGATTTCCCGAGCCTTGCGAACATCGCACGGCTCATATTCATAAGAAATACTGAGAGGGACTATATTCAGTTCCATGAAATTCTCCTGGAAAGACTTTTCTCCGCTCATGTCGAGCATCTTCAGGAGGCCCTGCTCGGTTGTATCGATCCCATCCTTGGTCCTCCCCTGCCTCTGGGCGAGCCAGATGGAGGCTTTGCCGGAGGTTATGGTCTGGCGGATGTAGCGGGACAGCATCTGGGATGAGAGATAGAGGTCGCGGGCAGAAATGCCACGGATGACCTTTATCATCCTGTTTGAGCGAAGGAGATATTCAACTGTCTTGCTCTGCTTGATCAGGTTATCGCCAACGCAGATTTCGGTCATCGGGATCCCGTGGCGGAACAGGACGAGCTGGGTGATGGCAGGGTCAAGGATTATGTCCCTGTGATGGGAC
>JAGCWD010000016.1 GCA_017962025.1 Bacteroidales bacterium | reverse complement strand
TATTTTATATTAGTTATCAAGTTGTTGCCGCTCAATTGTTCAGCCAACTTCAGCATTGACGAGAAGCCTTCGTCCGCACCACATTTGACTACCATCTGGGCATAGGCAGGATTCAGTTCCACGACTGCAGGCTTGTCGAAGGCATCCCAGGTCAGCTGGCCTACCTGCTCCAGGATTCCGTCATGGGAGAAGAAATAACTGACCTCCCTGCTGTCGGAAATGCTGTAGCACTTGAGGGCAACTTCACTGTATGTGATCTTTATGATGAGTTTGTCAGGATAATAACGTCTTATGCTGACTTCAGATACACCGTCGAATGCCTCGAGCTCCTTCTTCAGGGACCTGAGGTTGACTTCAAAGATATTCCTCCCCTTGAGCGGGTTGATTATCCTCAGCATTTCAGTGGAAACATTTGTCACCGGGCCGTACACGGAACTCTCGATCTCCTTCACGTTGAAGAAATCGATATACCTGAGTGCGACAAATGCTCCTACCAGAAGCAGGAGCAATATCAATGCAAGAAGGATCTTCTCAACGGTTTTCAAAGTCGTATCTCTCCGGGAACATCAACTCGTCCTGTATCGATGCCATGACCTTGTCTTTCTCGTCGGCATCGATCTTGACCCGTGTTATCTTGTACAGCAGCCCGCTTTCAAGAAGAATCGGAATCACACCCAATCCGTAAGAGAAGAAAGGCATCGGAAGACCCTCTGCATTCAGAAGGCCCAGGACCCAGCACAGATTCAGAATGAACTGCCAGACAACCATGGTCGAAATACCGATGGCAAGGTCGGAATAGAACCCGTTCTGGCGCCTGATGTTCTTGGCAGCCAAATAGCCCACAAATGCATAGAATGCAATGAATAACACAATTAGGACGATACCCCAGAAGCCCAGCTCCTCACATATGCATGCAAGGATGTTCTTTCCTGCAAGATCGCTTATGGCACCGTTCTTGAACACACCGCCGCCCAGGCCTTTTCCGAACCAGGATCCGCTGGCGATTGCACTCTTGGCGGCCATTATCGTCTCAGTCCTCGGATTGGCTCCGAGACCCGGAAGAAGAAACCTTGCGACTGCGAGGATCCTCTCGCTCTTGGAAAGGATGATACATGCGACGGGAACCGCCACGTACAGCAGAAGAAGGACAACTCCGAAGAACCCTACTCCGCCGGCTGCGAACATGGTAACCGACAGGGCAAGGTACATGAGTGCGAACGAGAAGTTACGCCTCAGCAGGATCAGCGCAAGCACGAGTATACATCCCAGAACTGGAGGTATGAGCTGCGTGGCACGCTCTATCTTGTTTCCCCTTCCGGAGAAATACAAAGACATGTACATGACACCCGAGAGGAACAGGAATCCGATTGTATCGGGATTCATCAGAAGGTTGTTCGTCCATATGGTGTCAACTGCAAGTAAAATTATGCTCACAAAGAACATAATCGGAGACAGGACCTTGATTGCAGTCTCCGGGAGTACATTGACCAGGACCATCAGGACAACTCCCACTGCGATATAGATTCCCTGTCTGAGAAGGTAGTAGTAATGCGGCAAACCCTTGCTGACTGCGTCCTGGAACGAAGCCGAATAAACGCAGACAAGACCCATGAGGGTCAAGAGTATCACGATGCAGAGGAATATGAATGAATTTCTCTGGTTGTTTATCTGTCTGGCCTTCGCGATTCGGGCACTGCGGGCTCTAAGCTCCTCCTTGTGCACCTCACCCATGAAGTTCCAGTCGTCATAGCTGGTCCTCGCCATGTTACTGCTCCTTCTTCTCTTCTCCTATCTATTATCAACTAACCCAATCGAATTTCAAAAGAATATGCGCCTTTACTGCATGTTGCTGGCTATCAAAGAGTAGGTCTCAACGTTGATCTGTGTGAATACGAGGTTCTTAGTGGCACTCTGCTCAATCAGATACTCAGGAGTTGTCTGCTTTGCGATGTTTGCAACGAGAACCATCTTCTGCTCTTCCTTCTCCTTGAGTTCTTCCTCGGTCTGGGCGAGTTTCCACCTCAGCTGCGAGTTGACGGCACTCTGCCATACAGGAATGAGAAGACAGATGTTAATGAACAAAATAGTGACTACAATGAGGACTCTTTCGATCCTAGCGCTCTTCATATACCTACCCTTTGTTTTTCCCTGTTGTTGTCAGGAATCAGTTTCCCTTCTGATCCCTGTATTTGTTTTTCTTCAAGCTCGGATCCCTTTCTTTCTCGAGCTTCTGCACCACCCTCAGCTTTGCGCTTCTGGACGGCGGATTGATCTGACACTCCTCTTCAGTCGGCTCAAGCGGTTTCTTCGTCAGGATCTCGAGAATGTTCTCATGATCCTTGAAGAACCACTTCACCGGTCTGTCCTCCAGCGAATGGAATGTTATGACAGCAATCCTTCCGCCGGGCTTTAATGCTTTGATCGCTCCTTCCAGAGCGGGGACGATGCGGTCAAGTTCGCCGTTGATCTCTATCCTGAGGGCCTGGAAGGTCTTGGTCGCAGGATGGATCCTCCGATGCCGGTATTCTGCAGGAACCGCGTTCCATACGATATCGGCAAGTTCATCTGTGTACTCTATCTGTTTGTTCTGCCTGTAATTGCATATAGCAGAAGCAATTCATCTGGAGTACCTTTCCTCTCCGTAATTGAATATGATGTCTGCCAGGCTCTTCTCGTCATAGGTGTTGACAACCTGTGATGCATCCAGAGCCGCATCCATATCCAGTCTCATGTCCAGCTTCTCGTTTCTCTTGAAACTGAACCCCCTGCCCGACTCCTCATAGTGGAAGACACTTATGCCCAGGTCGAACAGAACATAGTCCACCTGGGGTCCGTCGTATTCCTGCCAGAAGCGGTCGAACCATATGTTTCTGGCTTCGAACCTGTCGCCGTATGGGGCAAGTCGGTTCTTGGCCTTCTCCATAATCCTTTTATCCCTGTCAAGGCCTATGACCCTGAGATTCGGGTACTTCTGGAGAAAGAGATTGGAATGACCTCCCTCCCCGAGAGTGCAATCAACCAGAAGTGCCGGTCTGTCTTCCGGATTCAGGAAAGACAGAACCTCCTTCTGCATGACCGAATAGTGGACATACTCCATGTCACAGTCCCATCCTCTTGGAACTGAGCTCATCGCCTATCTGGCTGAGCATATCCTTGTATTTGATCATCATCTCGTCATACTTGGCGGCACCGATGATCTCGATCTTAGACATCGAACCCAGGATCACGCATTCGGTCTTGGGACCGAGCCCTGCGTACTCACGCAGAGTCTGCGGGATGCTGAGACGACCCGTCTTGTCCAGCTCGACTTCTCTTGCCGGAGCGATGATCATCATGTCGATTGCCCTTGCCCTGCTGTCCAGCACGGCCATCGGGCTGTAGTTGACTGAGCGGTTGAAGGCTTCGAAGTCTTCCTTCGTATAAAGCCAAAGGGATCCGTCGGTGGACTTGGTGAGAATGAGACTGACGGTGCCGAGCTGCTCCCTTAACCTGGGAGGAATCATGAGGCGGCCTTTCTCGTCTATGGTGTTTCTGTACTCACCTGTCATTTTTTACCACTTTACCCTTTTATTTGGCAGTTTTTTGGGAAAACTTACCACTTCAGGGACACATTACCCCACTTGAGGCAGCCTCGCAAGCCAAAAGTTATATAAATTTTGGGTAAATTTTGTGGTATTTCGCTATTCTACTTATCAAACCCAACCCTTTAAGTAAACACTTAATACATCCTTCTACCAGATTCATTCTCTTTGACTAAGATCACCTGGATTTCAGGCTCATAAAGCTGGATAGGATTAATGAATTGGACAATTTTTCCTATATCCCTATTTTTTGTCCCAAATTCATGGAGTTTTTGGACAATTTTTATCAAAATTTCAAATTTTGTCCCATTTTTCCAAAGACCGATGCTATTCTGTCCGTATCGGAGTACAAAATGTTATTGATTGAACTAAGAAAACGAGCTACTGAGCTTAAACAATACATTTCCAAATGCGAATGGTTTCTCAAAAAAGCCCCGCCGGGTAAACTCAGAGTTACTGAGACTCAGAACCGTATCAAATTCTATATACGCAAATCAAATACCGACACAAACGGAAAATACCTGTCAATTGCAAAAGAAAGCAAATTGATAATTGCGCTTACAAGAAAGGACTATTATCAGAAAGCCCTTGAATCAGCCCGTGAAGAACTCGAGCAAGTGGAAAAGCTTTTGAGATTGGAAGAATCCCAACCGATTGCAACTATATACTCAAAGATGAGGCCTGCAACCAGAGCCCTTGTCGAACCTTTCGAGGAGCCCATGGAAGACAGGATCAGACGATGGGAATCAATTCAGCCCGATGTGAAACCACCAAGGGAAGGAAGCTATGTAATACAAACCAAGCGTGGGGAGTATGTAAGGTCAAAGGCAGAATACAACATAGCCAATGCTCTTTATGCAAACAAAATCCCTTACAAATACGAACCCAGCTATATGGCTAAAGATGGTACCTATTCCAGGCCTGACT
>JAGCWD010000015.1 GCA_017962025.1 Bacteroidales bacterium | reverse complement strand
TGTTGACAGGTCCACTTCCCATCTTACCAGCTTCAATGCAATCAACATCAGTTATCTCATCAACATGGTCCTGCCAAAGGTGGGTGAAGTCGTGAGGTGCGGTTACATAACCGCTCATTCCGAAAAGGTCTCTGATGAAAATGGAAAGACGCACCGTCTTGCCTCTTTCGACAAGGTGCTCGGGACAGCGGCCCTTGAGAGGACGGTGGACGTTCTGATGATGGCTCTTACTCTGGCGTTGTTCCTCCTTTTTACATGGAAGAGGTTCGGAGGATTCTTCTCTGAGAAGATTTTCGGGGCGGCTTCAGGGAGCTTGACCATTGGAAAGGTGATTATCTTGGCCTCAGCCATCATTGCCGTTCTGGTATTTGTCTGGGCGGTTATAAGATATTCCGACAGATGGAAGCCGCTTCAGAAGGTCAAGGGATTCTGTGTAGGACTCGCCCAGGGATTCGTGAGCTGCCTGAAGATGGACAGGGCATGGTTGTTTTTCGCCTTTACCATCGCCATCTGGGGATGTTACTGGATGATGAGTGCGACAATCCTCGGTTCGCTTCAGGGCATAGATCCTGCCTCTGTATCCTCTGATTTTGCCTCCGCTTTGACCATAGTGAAGGGTCTCAACATGACCGACGCCCTTTTCCTCATGCTGGCCGGTAGCCTTTCTTCCCTAGTCCCGGTCCCCGGGGGATTCGGAGCCTTCCATTTCATTGTGGCAGGAGCCTTGTCCTACGTTTACGGCCTTCCCTTTGAATTCGGGATGATCTTTGCAACCCTTTCCCATGAGTCTCAGGCAGTCAACCAGATCTTCTGGGGAATGGTTTCTTACATAAGTGAACATTTTAGAAAACAACGATAATGAAGTCCAGCAGAATTCTTTTGATCTCAGCCTTATTGTTGGTCCTGCCTTTGGCGGGAAAACTTCCGGCACAGACAAAACTCTCTTCAAGGCAACTCTATTCCCAGTTCCAGAATCCTGACACCCGCTACCGCCCCTTCGTCAGATGGTGGTGGAACGGAGACCGTGTTAAGGCAGAGGAACTCGTCCGCGAACTTCACATCATGAAGGATGCTGGAATAGGAGGCGTGGAAATCAATCCGATTTCCTTCCCTTCAGGAGCTGACACACTTGATACAAAGCCCCTTAAATGGCTGAGTGACGAGTGGATCGACATGCTGAAGGTTGTCTTCGACGAGGCCGAAAGGATAGGCATGTACTGCGACCTTATCATCGGTTCAGGTTGGCCGTTCGGAGCCGAGGACCTTCCGAGGAATGAAAGGGCGGAGGTTTTGCTGACCTATGCCAGGGAGGTGCCTTCCGGTGAAAGGTTCGAAATGTCGCTGTTCAACATATTCAAGGAGATCGATCCGGGGGTAACGATAGTTAATCCACGCCGAACCCCTGAATTGGTGTCGATCTGTCTGGCCCCGGACCCTATGAACGGACTTGAAGATGCCATCGACCTTTCCGGAAAGATCGAGGACGGGGTGCTTACGGTTGATATTCCCGAAGGCAAGTGGCAGATTTATGCTATGGTCAAGTTCGAATCATTCGCTAGCGTCATCAATGGAGCACCGGGTGCTGCAGGTTCAATCCTCAACCATATGGATGCGGCTGCCGTCAGGCGTTATCTCGACCACATGGTTGACACTATCGAGGCCAGGATAGGACCTCTCTCCGGGTACGTAAGGGCATTCTTCGTGGACAGTATGGAACTCGAAGGCAACAACTGGACATCCGATTTTGCCGAAGTATTCAAGGCGAGAAGAGGCTACGATGTCCTTCCATGGCTTCCATTCACAATGTTCGAAGTCGGAAGGCTCGGTGACGTCAAGAGTTTTGAATATGGTTCCAAGAAGAGCAAGAAATTCCAGGAGGAAGTGGACAGGGTTCGTTTCGATTTCGAACTTACAAAGGCGGAACTCCTTCAGGATCGCTTCCACAAGACATTCATAGATTGGAGCAAGGGCAAGGGTGTGAAAACACGTGCCCAGGCTTATGGAAGGGGATTCTTCCCTCTTGAAAGCTCCCTAGGCCTGGATTTCCCCGAAGGCGAGTCCTGGACTACCAACTGGCTCAGGCACAGGATCGGCGAGGAAATGGGAGACGAGGACTACCGTCGCGGTCGAGGCTACACGATGATAAACAAATACGTTTCTTCAGCAGCCCATCTCGTAGGCAACAGGGTTGTCAGCGCAGAGGAAATGACCAATACCTACAAGGTCTTCACAACATCCCTTGAATTCCTCAAGGTAGGTTCTGACATGAGTGCTATTTCCGGAGTCACACATTCTGTCTGGCATGGTTTCAACTACTCACCCCTCGAGGCGAAGTTCCCCGGTTGGGTCCAGTACGGAACCTTCCACAATGAGAGGAACACCTGGTGGCCATATGTAAAGAACCTCAACGACTATAGGGCCAGGATAGCCAGCCAGCTCCAGAATGCCGACATGTACACCGACATCGCCATCCTGCCTGCGAATTACGATATGTGGACCACGATGGGAGTTCAGACCGAACCCTTCCCGGTTAAACTGAACGTCCCCTACACCTCCCTGATCTGGGAAGCTATCCACAAGACCGGAGGAGGAGCCGATTATGTCAGCGAGATTATCCTCAGGGACGCTACGGTAAAGAATGGTAAACTCTGCTATGGACCCAAGGAATATGGAACCCTCTTCCTTGTGGAAATCACAGGTACCACTCCCGAAACCCTCGCGAAGATAGAGGAATTCGTAAGACAGGGAGGAAGGGTGTTCTGCGTGGGTAAATACCCCGAGAAATCCCTGGGCTTCAAGGATTATGAGTCAAGGGATAGGAGCATAACCGAAGCTGTGAACCGCCTTAAAGCCTATCCTGACAACTTCATCCTTCTCGAGAATCCGGAGGATGGGAAATATCTCGAATGGTACGAGGACGTGATGGTAAAATATTCCCTGCCACATTCCATCAGTATTTCCGATCCCGACCGCTACCTGCTTCAGGACCGTTACGTGACGGATGACAAGTCTGATTTCTTCCTGGTCATGAACGCACATCTCACAGAGGCCCGTGAAACGGACATCACTTTCCCGAAAAACATTACTTCCGGGAAACATGCCTGGATCTACGACCCTGCCAGGGGTACCAGGACAGCCCTCAAGCTCGATCCTTCCGGAAAGGCTCATTTCCGTTTCGGTCCCGCCGAGACTTACCTGATTTTCTTTAACAAGGACGGACGTTCGGTCCGGCCCGTGAGCCCGTCGAAGGGGTTGATTCCAGACCGACTGTTTAACCGTACTTCTCCGGTTCCTGTGCTTGCCGAAGGTCTCGAAGGACCTTGGGACCTGACCCTCCATCATCCCCAGCTTGATTCCACATGGACAGCGAGGTTGGACACCTTGCAGGACTTCAAGGACATGAAGGATTCTTCCTTCGTCAACTTCATGGGTACTGTGGTTTACAAGGGCACTTTCTCTGTAGACGGGAAGAACCTTCCTAAATTCATCGATCTCGGCAAGGTGGCCGACATCTGCGAACTGAAGATAAACGGGAAGGATGCCGGAACTGAATGGTTCGGTGAAAGGATCTACGACATTTCCCCTTACGTCAAGGCGGGGAATAACACCATAGAGGTGAAAGTTACCACCCTGATGGGTAATTACATGCAGACATTGAAGGATAACGCTGCTTCCCAGCGCTTCGTGCTGAGACGCAACCAGCCCTATGTGTCAGCAGGATTGATTGGACCAGTAAAATTATACAGATGAAAAAGTTTCTAGGACTTGCAGCCTCGGTGCTGCTATTCGCGGGAGCCGGCCAGGCGCTGGATGCCGCTGACTATTTTGCCCGGGACTTCGGAGCCGTTCCGGATGGCTATACGGTCAACACGGTGAGCATTCAGGCCGCCATTGATTTCGTGTCAGCCCACGGAGGTGGAAAGGTTGTCCTTGACAAAGGCGATTACGTGTCAGGATCGATCTACCTTAAAGACGGGGTGACCCTCTGGATAGATGAGGGCTGTTCCCTTCTCGGATCATTGAATCCCTTTGACTATATCAAGGATCCAGATGCCAAATGGACTGCCCTTGTCTTTGCTGTCGGACAGAAGAATATCGGCATAGAAGGCGGTGGCACCATCAACGGCCGTGGTTTTGACATTGCGACCCGTTTCATCGACTTCGTCCATCTGGGAGTCTTCGAGGATCCTCTTACCAATGACCGTCTGCAGGAGGCCAAGCGTCCGGAGAACATCCATTTCTACAAATGCGAAGGAATAGTTATCCGTGACCTGACCCTGAGGGATCCCGGTTGCTGGAACCAGCAGTACGACAAGTGCCGCGACATCCTTGTGGAAAGGGTCCATGTGGATGCAAAGTCCTATTGGAACAATGACGGAATCGACATAGTGGACAGCAGTGACGTGATTATCCGCGACTGTTTCTTCGATGCAGCGGACGATGTCTATTGCTTCAAAAGCCACAGCAACGACGGAGTGAGCGAGAACATCCTTGTAGAGAACTGCGTTGGACGTTCAAGCGCCAACGGTATCAAGTTCGGCACCTATACAAGGGGCAAGTTCCGCAATTTCAAGTTCAAGAACATCAAGATTTACGACACCTATCGCAGCGCCATCACTATCGCAACGGTTGACGGTGCCACTATCGAGGACGTGGAGATCGACGGAATTGAGAGCCTCCACACTGGTAATCCTATCTTCCTCAGGACCGGTACACGCCACACCCGTGACGACCAGAAACCCATCCTGCGGAATATCGTCATCAAGAACATGTATGCCGAGGTTCCTCTGGACAAGCCGGATGCCGGTTACAGCTATGAAGGTCCTGTTGAGGACCTGCCTCGCAATGTCCTCCCCAGCATCATTTATGGCAACCCTGACATCAAGATCGAGAATGTCCGTCTGGAGAATATTGAGATTGTCTATCCCGGACATGCCGATCCTGAATACGCCTACAGGGGTTCCTCCAAAGAAGAACTTGACGCCATTCCCGAGATGGAGACCAGCTATCCCGAATTCTCCAACTGGAAGGAGCTGCCAGCATGGGGTTTCTACATCCGTCATGCTGACGGGATAGTCTTCGACAATGTAAAGATCACCGTTGACGGCGAGGATTATCGTCCGGCAATCGTCACCGACGATGTCAATGGATTCCGCATGAAGAACCTGGAGATCAACCAGGACACCGCCCCTAAGGGCAAGAAGCAGATCATCAACAAGGACACCAAGAACATCAAGAAGAAATGAAAAAGGTACTCATCATAGCTTCCCTGCTGCTGGTTTCGCTGGCGGGGTTTGCACAGGACAAGGAGCCGCTTTACAAGTCCTCATTCTTCGGAATCAGGAGCAACGGCACAACTGACAACACCACTTCCATCCAGAAAGCGATTGATTTCATCGCAGAGAAAGGTGGCGGAACCCTTGAATTCAGCGTCGGACGTTACCTCACCGGAGCTGTCCAGCTCAAGTCCGGAGTGAACATCAGCCTTCGCGAGGGAGCCATAATTGTAGGCTCCACTAACATCTATGCCTATGGTGGCCACAAAGGTATCTTCTGGGGAGAAGGCCTCACCGACGTTTCTATCTATGGAAAGGGAGTTTTCGACGGCCAGGGGCCTGAACTTCTGAGGAATATCCGTGAGCAGATCAAAATGCGTCATATTCCTGATGACGCTGTGGTTCCATCCCTTCTGTATCTCAAGGACTGCAAGGGTGTGACGCTGGAGAACTTCATCTGCCGCTATCCTGCTACCCGGGACCAGCTTTACATCATCGAAGGTGGTGACGTGAAGGTTGAAGGGTGCTACACAGACATAAGATGAGAAAGCTTATAGCTTCTGCCGCCCTGCTCCTGTGCCTTTGCGCAGGGGCGGGAGCGGAAGATTATTCCTGGAAGGCCAAGTGGATCAGCAAGCAGTATTACCAGAGCGAGACCAACTCGTGGCTTGCTTTCCGTAAAGATATCGACATTGATAAGGTTCCGGCGTCTCTTGTGGCCAGGATAGCCGTTGACACAAAATACTGGCTTTGGATCAACGGAGAACCTGTGGTCTATGAGGGGGGTCTGAAAAGAGGGCCATCCATTGGAAGCGGGTATTATGACAAAGTCGAAATCGCCCCATATTTGAAGAAAGGCGGGAACAGGATTTCCGTCCTTGTCTGGTTCATGGGGAAGGCCGGTTTCAGCCATATGAGCAGCGGCACTTGCGCCCTGCTTTTCGATGCCAGAAGTCCCGAGGTCGAGATTCTCTCTGATGAGACATGGGAGTGTTCCGCCCAGTACGGGTATGGTACAGCCTCCCATCCGATCACCAATTACCGTCTTTCAGAGAGCAATATCCGCTACGATGCCAACTTGTTCGATTACAATTGGTTCCAGACTCCTATTCCAGGACCGGATGAAAGGCCGGTGCCACGTAAGGCTCCCGAGTGGCTGGGCTCGTCCATCGAACTGCCTTTCCTTCCCGGAGACGTCCCGATGGGAGAGCTGGTAGAACGGCCGATTCCCCAGTGGAAAAACTATGGCCTTAAGGATTATCCTTCAACCCGCCGGAGCGGAGACACTCTCTATTGCAAGCTTCCTTACAACGGTCATTTCTCACCCTGGTTCAAAGTCGAGGCTCCAAAGGGAAAGGTGATTTCGATGCACACCGACCACGATATGATTTCCGATGCCAAATGTGTGAGCGCCGAGTACGTCACCAAGGAAGGTGTCCAGGAATATGAGAGTTTCGGATGGATGAACGGAGAGGTGTTGTACTATGTCTTTCCGAAGGAGGTTAAAGTCCTGGATGTCAAGTTCCGGGAAACTGGTTACGATGCGGAGTTCACCGGGTCTTTCTCCTGTTCCGATCCTATTCTTAATGATTATTGGCAAAAAGCCCAAAGGACCCTTTACGTTTGCATGAGGGACACCTATTACGACTGCCCTGACCGCGAGAGGGCCCAGTGGTGGGGAGACGAGGTCAACGAGCTGAACGAGGCCTTCTACCTGCTTGACAGGAAAGCTGACAAATTGGCCAGGAAGGGCATCATGGAGCTCGTAGGCTGGCAGAAACCGGATGGTGTACTCTATGCTCCGATACCATGTTCCAACTATTTCAAGGAACTGCCGATGCAGGTCCTGAACTCCATCGGCTGGTATGGTTTCAGGGGATATGCCTTCTATTCCGGAGACTACTCTTTTGTGAAAGGTGTCTATCCGGCTGTCCACAAATATCTCCATGAGGTCTGGAAGCTTGATTCCGAGGGGCTTCCTATCTACCGAAAGGGTGGATGGGACTGGCCTGACGCCGGAGCTCATCAAGATCGCGTGGCTCAGTTGCATCTGTGGTATTACCTTGCCCTTAAGGCTGAGGCAGAGTTTGCAAGGGTGATTGGAAAGGAGGCGGACGCGGCTAAGGACGTGGCTATGATGGCTGATATCGCCGAAAAACTCAACTCGAATTATTGGAATGGTTCGGCGTATATCACTCCTGGTCACACCGACAATCCGGACGACCGTGTGCAGGCACTTGCCGTGATTTCCGGGGTAGCTTCACCGGACAAGTATCCGGCCATGAAGAAGGTCTTTGCCGAGCGCTATAACGCCACGACCTACATGTTCCCCTACGTCCTTGACGCCCTTTACACCATGGGCGAGCCGCAGATGGCGCTGGACAGGATGAGGAAGATGTACCCGACTGTCATGAAGGACGATTGCAGTACCCTTTATGAGCACTGGAACTTCGATGGAACATGCAATCATGCCTGGACTGGTGGCGGTGTGGTCCCTATTGTACGCCAACTGGCAGGAGTCGAAGCCCTGGCTCCCGGTTATCAGGAGTTTGAGGTCAGGCCGCAGATGGGTGACCTGAAGTGGCTGAAGACCGGTTTCGAGACCAACTACGGCAGGATTGAAATATCCCTTGTCAAAAAGGGCAAGAGGATTGATGCAGAGATAATCGTTCCTGAAGGCACAACCTGCAAGGCTGGAGGAAAGACCCTTGCAGCCGGGATCCATAAAGTCAGGCTGTAAACAGTGCAGGCCTCCTATCTGGCAGCCTTGATCACAAGTTTATTCTTCCTGTCTATTCCCCATAGATTCCCTTCTTTGTCCAGGGCTATCCCCTGCCCGTTGAAGGGAATCTCTATCGTGTCTGTCCAGCGAAGCCTCATCCCATAGGGCGGAAATTCAAGGACATACAGCTTTCGGGCATCATGCCCGGTGCAATAGAATTTGCCATCGATGAATAGACCACCTGAAAGACTCATGGGTCTTATTTCCTTGACCAGCTCCGGAGGGAGGATCCATCCCTGGAGTTTTCTCCATTCCTTGTCATATTGGATGATCTGGGTCCATGAAGCATCTCTCAACACCTCGTCTCCTGCTTTTTCACCGTTGTTGTCATAGTGGGCGAAGCAGACATACCAGCAATCTTCACCCGGAACGACCCAGGTGCAGGAACCGTATTCAATGCCAAGGCTAATTGTCTGAACGTGCTCCATCTTCACAGGATCGAACACTTCAATTGAACTTGCCATGGGAATATCTGGATAATTGGAGTGGGAGCAGTACAACAGGCCGTCCACTACGATTCCTCCATCGAAGTGCTTGATCAGCGTAGGGTCACTCTCTTTCCAGACTGCAAGGGAGTCCCCGTCTTTGGAATACTTGACAATCTGCTGGTTGCCTATTCCGTAAAAGCAATTGTCATCTACAGCTACTCCCTGATTCGCACCGTAAGCATGGTATGACCGTACAAGATGATAGTCTTGGGATTGGTGGTCCATTTGTTTAGATGTTGCCAAGGCGATACCTCGGTTGTCGTTGTCATCGACCGCGCAGTAGAAATGATAGACGACCCCATTCCATTTGATCATGCATGGTTTGTGGGCATAGCGGCTGTCAAATGGTTCTGAAGGCTCTATGAGAGGCTCTCCGGTCCAGTCTGTCCAGTGGACCAGGTCATAGGAGCAGGCAAACGAATCCCATGCTTTGTTTGCGGTTTCGTCATTCCATGAGAAGCCGAAATAAAACATCACCCACAGATTTCCCATCCTTTGGAGGTAAGCGTCTCCTGTTATACCACGGTCTCCATGCGAGAGTACCGGATCCTTACCCAGGCGTTGCCAATGCACCATGTCGTCACTGACAGCCATCCCTATTCTCTCCGCATTGCCCTTGGCATTATAGAACATGACGAAAGGATGACCTGTCAGGCATTCGGGATCACGTATAACGCTGTTCTTGTAGATGACCCTGTCATCCCACCAGCTTGCGTCGTCATCCTTTGGAGAAAGGGTTGGGGAGGGGAGACGGTCCCATTCATGAGCCGTCGCAGGATTCCCGGAGGTGTATGCCATCCCTGGGGCCAAGGTTCCTGCTTCATAGCCGGTCTTGCTACCCCCAAGATAACTCATCCAATACTTTCCTTTATACTTCTCCAGTTCGTACGATCCTTCCCACTCTGTGTCCGGAAGGGCTATGTAACCGGCCTTCTGGTTTTGGTCCCAATCTCCATCGTCCGAGAAGGACATTATGCGCCCCAGGGTTTTCCATTCGAGCATGTCGTTGCTTTCGGCGAGCCAAGTCTCGTAGCCTTGTCCGTCGAATATGATGTAGCTCATGTACCATTTCCCGTCTTTCCTGAAGACTGACGGGCTGTCTGTTGCAAGCCCGTCATGACCAGGAATCACCAGGCCATATTTGAAGGGCGTTTTCACCTCTTCATAAACCCTGTTCATCTCTTTCTCGGTAACAGTCTCGGGTAAGGATTCAGAGCAGGAAGCTGTTCCGAAGATGGTAGAGGAAGCCAGTAGGAATACCAAGAGCCTTTTCATTATTTTGCAGTTAAAGTGCAAGGTGTCTTCGGATTAAGGGTTATGGTCGTGAGATAGTATGCTCCGTCCTTTCTTGTCCTGGCCTTGGCCCCCTTGACCTTGACAGGTACATCGGTACGGATTGTGACCGGAGACTGTTGCTGTGTCCTGTAAAGAACAGCATTCTTCAATCTGCCTTTTTCCCATTCCATGTCCACAGTAACGGCACCTCTGGCCCTGATTCCCTTGACTGAGCCTTCCTGCCAGACAGATGGAAGGGCAGGGAGGAGATGGAGTTCGTCGTTCTGGCTCTGGAGTAACATTTCGGCAATTCCGGCGATGGAACCGAAGTTTCCGTCAATCTGGAACGGCGGATGAGTGTCGAATAGATTTGGAAGGGTGGATTTGCTCAGAAGCTCCCTGTACATCTTGTAGGCGTGGTCGCCGTCAAGCAGCCTTGACCAGAAGCAGATCTTCCAGGCCTTGCTCCATCCGGTTCCACCGTCTCCACGTATCTCCAAAGTCCTGCGGGCTGCCGCAGCGTACTCAGGGGTTTTCATCGGAGAAATCTCATGTCCGGGATGTAGTCCGAACAGGTGGGAAACGTGCCTGTGCTGGGGATCCGTGTCCTTCCAGTCCTTATACCATTCCACAAGGTTTCCGGCAGCGCCTATCTGCAGAGGGTGCAGGTTGTCACGGTAATGCTTCCACTGTTTTCTGAGCTCTGGATCTGCACCAAGGACCTCGCTTGCCTCGATGACATTTGTGAAGAGCTCCCAGCATATTTCCAGATCCATTGCCGAGCCAATGGTCACCTGTCCGGTATTCCCGTTTTCATCGATAAAACCATTCTCGGGAGAGGTGGAAGGGGAGGTGATATATTTCCCGTCTTTCTCAATCAGCCAGTCCATGAGGAATTCTGCCGATCCTTTCAGGAGGGGATAGGCAGTTTCCTTGAGGAATGCCTTGTCGCCGGTGAACAGATAATGCTCGTACAGGTGGCTGCAGAGCCATGGCCCGGCCATCACGTAATTCGCCCACGATGGGCTTCCGGCCTTGTCGCCGACAGGATTGGCAGCACACCAGATGTCGCTGTTGTGATGGACCGTCCAGCCTTTCATGTTGTACATGTTCCTTACGACTTCAGCACCTGCAACTGAACTGTTCTTGATGAATGTCATGAGCGGAATTGTACAGGGGCTGAGTCCAAGCGGCTCGGCCGGCCAGTAGTTCATCTGGACGTTGATGTTAGTGTGTAGGTCAGCTCCCCATGCTGGGTGGCGGTCCTTGCACCATATTCCCTGAAGGTTGCAGGGTACTTCGCTGTCCTCCCGGGAACTGGAAATCAAAAGATAGCGGCCGAATTGGAAATACAAAGTCTCCAGATACAGGTCTTCGCCACCCGCGGCATAGGCTTCCAGCCTTTTATCAGTGGTTATTGCTTCACCCGACGGAGATGCCGCCGGACTTAGGCCGTACTCAGCCGCAGCGGAGCGAGGATTGACTCGGCCGGCTTCGGCCGGCTCTCCGGTACCTTTAAGCGAAAGCTCCACAGTTGTGAAGAGTTTCCGATAATCGGCGACATGGTCATTCCTGAGGGCCTCGAGTGTCTTGGCTTCAGCCTTGGTGATGAACGAAGCAGCAAGGGCGTTCTCATCACGGCCTTCAGTGTCCGGCCTCTTGTCAAAACCGTTGAAACTGGTTGCCGCACTGACGAGTATTACCACATCAGAGGCATCACTAACATGAAGGCAAGGATTTGTGTAGACACTTCCGTCGCATTTCACCACCTTTACCCTGAACTGGTAACGCATACCCTTTTCTCCATTCGGACCGACCTGCCACTTGGAGAATGGTTCCTCCCACTTTGTGCTCTGGTAATAACCTACCTGTCCCTTGACGAGATATTCATTGGCGGACAGACTCTGAATGGCACTTCCATCCCACATAGTCGCGCCGTCAAGGTCAAACTCCAGTTTTGGTTCGGAGGCTGTCAGATGTATTACCATGACCCTGTCGGGGTGGGAGACGAACATTTCCCTGGAGTAGGTCACACCGTCATAAGAAAAGCTGGTCCTGGTAATTGCACTGTCCAAATCGAGGGTGCGGGTGTAGTCCGTCACCATCGGTCCCTGATCTTGCCGAAGGGCCGCAGTCCCGGCGTTATTACCATGATAGTCAAAGACCAGGACATCTTTGTCGAATTTCTGCCTTAAATGAAGGCTCCCCATAGGAAGATAGGAGTTGACATATTTCCCCTGGAGCCCCATGACCATCTTTTCGGCTCCTCTCCAATCTTCCTTTTCAAGAAGCTCCCTTACTTTGGCGAGCAGTTCCGGGCCTCCCGTGGGTACAGGGTTATTGTCCGGGTTGGCGCAACCACCCCAGAGGCTGCCTTCATTGAGCCAGATCAAGTCATCTGACACGCCGCCATAGACCGATGCACCAAGATGTCCGTTTCCAATTGGCAGAGCCTCTTCGAACCTGGTAGCCGGACGGTCATAATTCAACACCATTCTCTGACCTGAGGCAAGCACACAGGTCATGAGACAGGTTATTGTTACAAAGCTTTTTCTCATGAGGTTTGGCTGTTATTACTCTGAGGTAAATGAAATAGATTGAAGGTCTTCGTCGGCGGAGGAGGATCCTACCATGATTGTGAACTCTCCGGGTTCAACGGTCCAGCGGTTGTCTGCACCAAAGCATTGAAGCATTTCGGGAGTGATGTCGAAGGTTACATCAGTGCTCTCGCCGTTTTTCAGGAATATGCGTTTGAAAGCCTTGAGTTCCTTGACCGGGCGTGTCACGGAGGCATATTCATCCCTGATGTACAACTGCACCACTTCGGCGCCGTCAAATGGTCCCTCGTTGGTTATCCTTACAGTTATGGCAGTGGTCTCGCCATCCGGAGTGCCATCGGCCGATAGGAATTTTAATCCTGAATAACGAAAACAACTATAGCTAAGTCCGAAACCGAAAGGCCAGAGGGGACCGGTCTCGTTGGTGGCGAAGAGACGGGAATACTGGGAATGCTTGTGGTTGTAGACAGTGGGCACCTGGCCGACACTGCGGGGCATTGTAACAGGCAGTTTCCCGGATGGATTGACTTTTCCGGAGATGACTTCAGCAACAGCCTGTCCGCCCATCTGTCCGGGCTCCCAGACGTTAAGTATGGCATCCACATTATCCTTTGCCCATGCAATGCTGTTGGCACGGCCGGTCATAAGTACGAGGATGGTTGGTTTGCCTGTTGAAGCGACAGCTTCCAGCAGTTGTTCCTGCATCCCGGGGAGATCGAGGTCGTCCCTGTCACAGTTCTCTCCGCAAGTCCTTCCGAAAGCTGAATATCTCTGGGAATTCTCTCCCGCCACCACTATGCACACATCCGCTGCAGATGCCTTGTGACGTGCGACAGCAATGCCTTTGGCATCCACGTTTGAGATCATTCCGCTGAAACACATGGTGTCGATCGTGGTTCCAGGGAACTCGTTCCTGAGGCCCTCCAGAACTGTTATTACCAGGCTGTCAGGCTGAGGTGCAGCCCAGTCGCCAAGAATCGTCTGACTGTCCGCATTCGGCCCAACGACGAAGATTCGTCGTATAGGCATAGCCGGCAGCACCTTTGGCTGGCCGACCGCCTCGCTTTGCTCGGCCCCACCGTTCGCTCTGCTCACGGTCCCCCCTCTTAACGAGCCGATGGTGGCAGTGGTCTTGCCAGCCAAAGTGTTACGGGCCATAGTGATTTCCGTTCGAAGAGGTAGGATTCCATTGTTCTTCAGGAGGACTATTCCCTCGCGGGCAGCTTGGAGGGCGGTTTGACGATGCTCTGAAGCATTCTCAAGGGGCTCCATGGAAGGCAACGGAGCTTCAAAAAGCCCGACCGCAAACTTCATTTCAAGGATCTTCCCGGCAGCCTCGTCGATGCGCTTCATCGGAATCCTTCCCGAATTCACAGCCCCGATCACTGCCTCGAAATAATTGTCTCCCTGCATGTGCATGTCTATTCCCGCTTCGACTGACCTCACAAACGCCTCGGTCGAATCAGGGGCCCAATGATGCATGGCATGTAACCTTTCGATGTCCATCCAGTCGCTGACAACGAAGCCGTCGAACCCCAGCTCTTCACGGAGCAGGTCCTTCAACAGCCATGAGTTGCCGTGACAAGGAATCCCGTTGATCTCATTATGGGCGGCCATTACTGTTCCCACATGGGCGTCTTCAACCGCAGCAATGAATGGTGGCAGGTAGATTTCCCTGAGCTGCCTTTCTGAAACATCCATAGGGGCGGCGTTAAGCCCTCCGAAAGGCTCACCTCCGGCTATCAGGTGCTTTGCGCAGGCGATAACGTGGCCTTCGTCGAAATTACGGTCAGGGCCCTGGAGTCCTAAGATGGAATGCTTCCCCATCTCTGTGACCAGGAACGGATCCTCTCCATAGGTCTCTCCCATGCGGCCCCAGCGGGCGTCACGTGCCACGTCCAGATTTGGTGCAAAAGTCCAGTACAGACCCTTCTGACGCATCTCCAATGCGGTCTCGGCACCAATCTTCTCCATCAATTCAGGATCGAAGGTTGAAGCCATGTTGATGTTTGTAGGGTAGATTGTACAGCCTTCTATCAGGGCGTTTCCATGGATAGCGTCTATTCCTATGAGCAGCGGAATGCCCAGTCTGCTTTCCTTGGCCATTTCCTGAAGGGCGATGGCCTCCTTAGTGGTCATGCAGTGCAGGAAGGAGCCGACTTCACCACGGCGGATCTTGTCTGCCAAATCCTTGTTCCCAAGGTTTTCGTCAGTAGCGTCAATATTTTTATATGGCGAACCCTGTCCCGGAGGAACATAGCAAGGTGCCACATATTGGCACATCTGTCCCACCTTCTCTTCCAGGGTCATTTCCTTCAGCAGGAGTTTTGCCCTCTCTGCGGCTGGCAAAGATGAATCTCTCCAGTTTCCTTTTTCGCAGGATACCGAAAGGGCAGACAAGATTAACAATAATGCGAGTCGTTTCATTAAGTGAAGGTGTTATGGAAGTGGTTGAAAATCAATTATATCATAAATCAGTTGGTGCTGTTTTTATTACCATTTAATCAAGTATTCCATTGATAGATAACGACTTGCATTCCACCGTCGACAAAAGACAAGTTACTTGATGTCGATAACTACCTCTTTCGAAACAGCCGCAGGTGGCAGGGAGAACCGGATCATTCCTCCTTCATAGGTCCAGTCTTGCAGCTCCTTACCATCTACGAGCACGGAAGAGGCTTTCCCGTTATTCTGGACAGCGAAAGAATATTCCCTGGTCAAAGGCATTCCTTCGAAAGATCCGTTGACCGGGTTGACGACTATCTTTGAAACACCGTTCTTCTCGTGGCATTCCACGAGGGTCTTGGCGATAGCGCCCTTCTCATAGCCGTATGTCTCGCCGTCGTCATCCATGAGGGTGAACTGTGAATCCCCGTGAGGATAGACATTCAGGGTCACCTTCTCGAACGGACGTGTCCCGATGTAGGAAACATCTCCCTGGGAAGGAATTATGGCGCCTTCGCGGATGAAGAGCAGTCCTGCACGGTCGGCAGGATATTCACGGGTGAAGGTTTCTCCCTTGCTGACGATCCTCTCTCCGGTCCATGCATCAGTCCAGGTGCCTGCAGGGAGGTAGATCTCGTTTGTGAATATACCGACGCAATACCACGGTCCGAACATGTACTGGTAGGTCATGTCATCGCAGTTGCGGTCCTGAGGGAAGCTCAGCGGCATCGAACGGACGATCGGCATTCCGTTCTGACTGGCTTCAAGGGCCATTGAATATATGTACGGCGCCAGGGAATAGCGCAGCTTGACGTAGAAACGGTAGATATCCTGCTCGGGTTTGTCGTAGTAGAACGGCTGCATCATCGAGAACCAGCTGTTGATCTGGACCCAGGGGAGGAAGAGGCCGAAATGAAGGGACGGCATCTCCAGGTCACGAGGCACGCTCATCACGTCGCAGGAGGTGTTGAGGAAACCGCTCATTCCCAGATTAAGCTGATCGTAGAGGGCTGTCTTTCCACCACCGTTGTCTCCTGAAGTGGAGGCGGTCCAATGCTGGGTTCCTGACCATCCGCCGCAGTAGTGGTGCCAGGTACGTTTGTTATTGTAGTTCCTGCCGAGCTCTGCCATTTGCTTGGGGAGCAGGACTTGGTTGAGATTATGCATTACTGCATCGGTACTTCCGTTGTAATACGGCCAGTCGGGATGGTTGTCTATGGTACGGGCAGGGTCGAGTTTGAAGCCTTCGACTCCCTGGTCCATGAAATTCTTCAGATGGTCCATCCAGTGTTCCTGGCCGGAAGTGTCACGGCCTTCGCGGAGTGCAACCAGGTCTTCCTCCACCAGGCTGAGGTCATATTCCTCGCAAAGCCAGAGTCCGAGATGGAAGCCCATTGAGCGTAATTTCCCGATAAACAACCTGTGGTGGAGCTGTTTTGGATACTGGTCCTGAACCCAATAAGGTTCCGGAGAGAAGCGGTCGTAGTTCCAAGTCTTCTTTGTGGAGAAGTCGTAACGCTTTCCCATCCATTGGGGTTCCAGCCAGAAAAGGTCGCAGGGGACATCTATCTGACGGAACATGGCTGCATCGTGGAGGATGTCGAACTGCTCCTCGCGCATGTTAGGGCCGAAGCAGAGTCCGTAAGCCCATTTGGGAAGCACATAGGTGCGACCGGTAACTGTTGTGTAGGCGTTGAGGATGGCTGGCATGTCAGCTCCTGCCATCAGGTAGAAGTCGGCCTCGTCATAGGCATTGACGATGTTGAAAAGGTCCTTGTCAATGCTTCCAACATCGAAGAAACTCTTGCGGGTCGTGTTGTCGTAGATTCCCCATCCGCGTGAACTCATCATGAATGGCATCGGAATCTCGGTGTGCTGGTAGGTAACCCACATCCTGAGGAGTTCTCCCCGGTGCTGGATATGGTCACGGCTTGTACTGCCACCACCGTAGAATCGCTCCCCGTCCTCCATACGGATGGAGATCGTACAGATCTTCATCGCCCCGGGAATCTCCCTCTTGTCCATCTTGGCGAATTCCTTATCGTCTCCGATGATACCACCACCGTTGCTCACGACATTCAGGGATTCCCATTTCTTGTTGATTGTCTCACGGAGGTTGTCGCAGAGCTTGTTATCGTTGTCGAGAAGCCTGATTTCGCGGATAATGGATTTGCCCTTGGAGTCCTTCAGTGAGATCACTCCTGTCTTCTTATTGACAGTCAATGAATAGTCTTTCGTGCTTACCGTCCATTCGTTTCCTTTGTTGCTCTCTGTAGTCTTTACCGCCGCCCAATCTGTCTTGATGCAGCCGTAGCGTTCCATCAACGACTCTTCGAACTCTTTCCTCGGGGAAATACGCACCCTAAATATACCGTCGTCGCACACGTCCACCCGGACGGTGTGACCGTCGTTCAGCTTGAACGTTGCTCCAGCCGGAGCGGCTGCCTAGTTTAGGCCATACTCAGCCGCAGCGAAGCGAGGATGGACTTGGCCGGGCTCGGACAGCCGTCCGGCGAAACTCAAGGAAGATACGGCCAGACAGGCTAATGCTACCAAGAACTTTTTCATATATTCAGCACAATTTATCTTACATTCCGTTTGATCACTTGTTTCTTTCCCTTTGCGGAAGGCTCGTCGGTCTGGAGGTTCTTGGTGACAAGACCATCGACATCATCAGCCACGATGGCCGGACGGTAATCCTTCTTGCCTGCAACCAGGCGTACGTTGTCAAGGGTTATTCCCTTTGCGTGGCGGATGAAAAGACCCCAGGCTGGAAGTTCCTTGAACTGGGAGAATTCGGGATAGATGTCAATCATTTCAGGGATGCTGTCCAGCTCTTCCGGAGTGGTTCCCCTGAAAGCATAAAGCTTGTTCCCACCACCAGGGTAGATGATCTCCACATTCCTGAGGGTTACGTTCTCGACGGCCATCCCAGGAATGCCCACTATTCCGGCCGGGGAGATATTCCTGGGCAAGTCCTCGACGGGGCCCTCGTAGCTGTAGCCGGCATCGGGTTTCTCGAATGGCACTTCGACCTTTATGTTGGAAAGGGTGATATTCTTAAGATACCCTTCCTTAGCTCCGCCCCATCTCTTGCCGGTACGGATGTAAATTGCATTTCCAGTGTTGATGGCCTCGAGGCTGTCAACGATGATGTTCTCCACTTCGGCACCATCCACTGATTGGATCGTGATGGCGGACCGGTAGGTGTCGAAGACCTTGTTGTTTATGATGCGGATATTCTTGAAGCCGCCCCTTGAAACAGTTCCGAACTTGAATCCACTTGCGCTGGAGCGGGCCACGCAGTTCCTGACTTCAATGTCCTCGCAAAGGTGATCGTTGGAGTGTGACTTGAAGCAGATAGCATCATCTGATGCATCTATGAAAGAATCCGTTATCAAGACATGGCGGCAGTCCACGATGTCGATACCGTCGTTGTTCCAGTAGTTCTTGCTGTCCATCAGGATTCCACTGATCGTGAGGTTCTCGCACTGATCGGGGACGAGAGTCCATTCGGCGGAATTCTTGAGATTTACCCCTTCGATCACCACATTCTTGCACTCGCGGAAGTATATGAGTTTCGGCCTTTTGGTCACCCTGTCGTACTTGGTCGTGTCCTCAAGGAATCCAAGATGGACCTGGTTCAGGAAATTCAGAGCGCATTCGGCCCCGCGGCCGTCGATGACTCCCTTTCCCTTGATGGAAATGTTTTCCTGGCCCTTGGCAAGAAGGAGACCGTAGTTTCCTTCGACCATCTCGTAGTCGTAAGGATTGACTGAACCAACCAGCACGGCACCTTCCAGCAACCGGAGTTCAACATTGGATTTCATGAATATGCTTCCGGTCAGGTAGCGTCCTACGGAGATTTCCAGCACACCTCCGCCATGGCTGCTGATATAGTCGATGGCGGCCTGGATGGACCTGGTGTTGAGGGTGACTCCGTCAGACTTGACACCGAAAGAGGAGGCCTGGTAGATCTGTGCCTGTGCGGACAGAACCATTAGTGTAGCCGTAATCAGGAGCAGGAATCTCTTCATAATGGTTTTGTGTTATTTGACTTTCACGTCGGTGCCGGGAGAATTACGCAGGACATCGGTCAGCTTCCGTTTGCTGACAGAGACCTTGTCCGTGGTGAAAGCCGGCAGGTTATAGGATTTCATCAATCTCTTGTAATAGTTCACGGGATCTTTCTGAGGCAGAAGGAAAGGCTTTGTGGCATTTCCTTCAGAGTCAATGTGTGTAAAATACGGCTTGGTATAAAGCCCGTCATCCCTACGGCTGCTGAACACCATCCAGCGTCCGTCGGCGCTCCATGTGTGGAAGCTGTCCACATCTTCAGAGTTGACTCCTTCCAGAAGCTTGACTAGGCCATCCGCCAGATCTACCATCCAGAGATCTGCATCCTTGTGCCAGATGGAGAAATTGCCGTACCCATGGCGGGTGAAGCAGAGGAAGCGACCGTCGGGGGATATGCGAGGGAATGAGACGCTTGCACTGTCTGCTGGTGCATCGTAGATGCATTCCAGGCTGTCTCCGAAAGCCATGCTTTCTTGATTGAAAGCTATGCGGTAAAGGCCGTAGCGAACCTCCTTGTATTTGTTGGGCATCGGTTCAACCGCCTGGGCTGAACAGAAATACAGCCATTTCCCGTCGGGAGAAAAAGTAGGGAAGGTTTCGAACCTGTCCTTAGATTTTGTCAATGGAGACCACGCTATCTCATGGGTCTTGACGTTATAAACTACCACATCGGATGCCTGGTCATACACCTCTATGCGGTTTGGGTCATGGTTGTGGAAGGCCTGGAAGGTCTTGTTTACGGAGAAGGCCACATATTCCCCGGAAGGGTGCCAGTACGGGTAGACGAGGGCACTGATGGTCGAGTCGGTCTGGGTGTTGAGTTTTTCGATTTCGCCGTCGTTGACCATCACGGTTCCTCCGAAGGAAGCTCTGGCATGGAAGACCATCTTTGAGGGGTCTCCTCCCCGGTAGGTATGGCAGTTCATACAATTCCCTCCGGTGAGGTCGTTAGTGAGGATGGCTTTTTCTGAATATGTTTCCAGATTCCTCTGGTAGATTCCCATTTCCTGCCATCCCTGGTATCCAGGAGGTATGAGCCGGTAGGAGAACCAGGGGTCGATCCTGTCTTGGGAAACATAGATGTTGAAAGGTCTGTATGATATCCACGTTCCTTTCTTCTTTGCAAAGACAGTCATGGCAATTGTCCCGTTGTCGGAGCAGCCTTCAAGCAGTTGACGCCATTTTCTGGGAGAGAAGCGGAAAGTTCCGCGGCGCGACCTGATGACCTTGTCTCCTGAAAGTAGGACGGCCGTTCCTTCCCCAAGAAAAGAGAAGTTCAGAGGGGCAATGTTCGCTGGAATGGTTACTTCCTTATAATCAGGGAACACCGGGGCCTCCTCGCCCGACTGCGTCGCTCCTTCCGGCTTACTTGAGCAGGAATATGCCGTCAGAGTAACTGTAAGGGATATGATTATGTTGATGATCCTATTCATTCTCATGATGATTGTCCGTCAAATCTCCTTGTGAACCAAATAGTACCAGTAAGTCTCGCGGAAACGCCTCAGCGATACCGGACCGGCAACGGCCGCTTTCTGGTATTCCTCGAACCGCTTTACAGTTTCAGGCTGAACCCCATGTTCATAGCACCAGTCAAATCCGAAAGGTTCTATCCCATCAATATTCCTTGAATACTCACTGTAGAACACCATTGCCTCCTGCGCTATCCTTGGCAGTTCCGGTGAGTCCGGAGAGCTGTAATAATCCTGGATATAATGCTTTACTGAGTTCAAATCCTTAGATAGGAGAAGATAACAAAGGCCGTATTCGAGAGATCTTTTGTCGTAGGGATTGGCGTCAAGTATCGGGAACAATTCCGTCATGGGATTGGTGTACATTATGAATCTGTTCTTCGCTGAAAGATTCCTGCGTCCGCTTCCCAAGACGGAATCCGATTCCACTGCGGCATCATCATAAAGGAACTTCCGGTGTTCGATCGCCCATTTGCGATAATGGGGAGTCTTTGCCAACAATGAAAGATACTTATCGGCCACTTCATAGGATCCGCGCATCAGTTCAACCTGGGCATTTATCTTCAGCATAGCAGGACAGAATCCCTGAAGCGAAGAAAGGGTGTTGAAGGCAACATCCTGCGCAGCTGCCACATTGCCCATTGCGAACATGATATGGGCCTGTACCACATCAACCGCCCTGTCTTTGGTGGTCATCACAAGGCCGTCCGGGCCATGCTGGTCATATTTAAGGAGCTGATCGGCCAGTTCACCCTTCCATGCCAGGGCCATATTCAGATAATTGGCGGTTCTGGGAAGCCATGGGGCTTTTTTGCAAGCCTCGATCAGACCGTCCCAATCCTCGTTGTTAGTGAAATGCTCAAAGACGTATCCAAGATGTGGTTGTTCCTGTTTGATTCTGTTTAAATACTGCCTGGTCGGAATAAAAACAAGCAGAGCCAGCACCAGGCCGGAAGTTAAAGCTATCCAACGTTTCCAATGGAGGCTTTTTGATATTTCGCAGCACAGGACCACTACTAGCAAACTGATCCAACTTCCCCAATGAATAACAGGAAGCGTGGCGTCAAGGTCGTAATATAAAGCAGGAGAGAAAGCAAACGACCAGGTAGGGACTGCGGCGGTAAAATAAGCCGCAATGACGCAGATCAATGCTACTATTGGATAGGTTAAAGACTTCCATGACTTTTCGATGACCGCTGCGCTAAGAGCGAATAGAATGGCTGCAGGTCCTGATGTAAGATAAAGGATTATCGTCAACAGGGATCCCCAAAGTAGTTTTCTGTTCTTAGTGCTCTTGAACATCAGTAATCCGGCCTGTACTAGCAGAATCGATGTCAGGAACTCGTAATGAAGGCTATTATCGGAGAGAGAGACTCCTATGAGAAATGAAGGAATAAGACACAGAGGAATAGCTGTCCAGTCTTTCCATGAGTTCTTTACAAGGGACCATGTCATAAATGCTGATAAGGCAAGCAAAAGCAGGGTCAGTGTACAGGCTAATGCCGGATTCCAGAAAAACTGAACGATAAAACGGGCAATCAGTGTCGCCAAGCCTCCAACCTTGAGAAGCGTCCCAAGAAGATAAGTCCTGTCAAAAATGAACAACTGCTGCTGCTCGCGGTATGCCAATGCGAAGGGGTTCATTGAGTCAATTCTTTCTAAGCCAATCCCTGAAAATCAAGTCAGTTATTTGTTTCCGGCTGCCATTGTCGGTTATGAAATTATTCTTCTTCAGAGCAGAACAAGCGGTTTGGATTGAACTGGTAGGACCGATGCTGTATCTCATCATGAAATCCTGCGACGTGACAGAGGCTCCTTCCTTTCCTTCCCTCGCGATGGCCATCAGCAGGGTCTTCTGTTTCTCGGAGAAACGGGAGAACAGTTCCCTATAAGAAAAATCCTGCTGGGTGATGATAGCTTCGTAAACTGAATCAAAGCTATCCTCGTCAATTGTCTCCCCCCTTTCGGTCTGTGCGAAGGCTTCGTTCATCAGCAGCTGGTTGTACCAGGTGATTCCGTCAAAATAGTCATAACATTTGTAGACCAGTCCTTCGTCTATGTCTTTACCATAAGAACGGAACATCCTTTGTGCAAATTCACGATAGACTTCCCTGTCTATCACGTCAATCGTCATCATGACAGCGCTGTTGTAGAACGGCTTGTCCGGCGACTTGAATATGTTGTTTATTGAATGATTGATGCTACCGGTGTAGATGAACAGGCATCTTTTGCATTTCTGGAAGACTGTCCTGAGAAACGCTTCCACATTGCTTTCCTTGAAATTCCTTATAGTCTGAAATTCGTCGATGGCAATGACCGTGGGTTTCTTGAGGGAGTCGAGAACTGACAGGATTTCTTCAAGTGATCTCTCTGGTTCGGTAATGTCTCCGATTCCGGCAGAGAAAGAAACGGTGGATGTCAGCTGGTTGAATTCAACCGTTGGTTTTATGGACTTAATACCTTTCAGCAAGCGGTCTTTCAGTCCAGTTACCGATGAGGCAGTCGAAAACACTTCCTTTGCAAAAAGAGAGGTCATTTCTTTCAGACTGCCAGCTGAATATATGTCCACGAGGAATGTGTTGAAATTGTTCTTTATATCTTTCTGTTCGAAGCAGTGACGTATCAACCCTGTTTTTCCAAGCCTCCTGTCTGCGAACAAGGCCACATTTCTTCCATTCAGGATGTGCTTACAGAGAAGAGCGGTCTCTTTTTCCCTGTCGCAGAAATATTCTTCCGGCACGAAAGGTGTCAGTATGAACGGATTCTTGACGAGAGCAGCCATTTTACGTAGTTTTACGTTACGCAAATTTACATAATTTATTTACAAATCCAAATGTGAAGATTAATTTACATACCTGTCACATCCACCATGTCGCCCATGGCCAGGTATTGCTGGTAAAGATTGGTTCCTCCTTCATTCATTTTTCTTTTGAAATCCTTGATCCCGTTCTTTGACAGGTATTCGGCCCCTCTGACTGCTTCATAATATGTCAGTTTCCCGCTTATAGCGCTTACAAAAGAGTCTTTTACGAAAATATAGCGAATCGATTCTTTGATTAATTGTCCTTCCTCGGTCTTTCCGATGGCATGTCCCTGGAAGATACATAGGCTGTCGCAATCGTAGATGAGTTTAAGGTCTTTTACTTCAGAGTCGCCGATGACTCCAAGGAAAGCCGACATCTCCTCGTTCACTTTTTGTTGGAGATGGGTTTTGGCTATCGGTGCCAGTCCTCTTTCGCCGCATGAAATAAGAATAAGAGCGAAAGACAGTATAGTCAATAAGTTGTGTCTCATAGTCAATAAAAAGACCGGCCCCTTACCGGAGCCGGTCAATTATGATTTATAAGTTATTAATAACCTGCATTCTGAGGGATCTGCTTATCCTTGTTGGAATCGATGATCTGAGCAGGGATCGGGAACACATAGTTGTGAGGCTTGAAGTTGCTGTAGTGACGGGTCTTGCCCATCTTGTCAACATAGGACTCACGAGGATTGTTGGCGACACCTTCGTAACCGAAGCCATACTTGCGGACGCGCTCGTACATGTAATTGGACTTGGTGGCATCCTGGGTGGGATACTTGGAAGTCACATAGGTGGCGTTCGGGTTGCATGACAGACGGCTGAGGGTGACCCAGCGCTGCTCCTCTCCGAAGAGTTCGCGGATACGCTCGTCCATGATGTAATCGATGTCGATCTGGCTTGCGTCAGCCTTCTTGGCACCTGCACGGTCACGAATGACATTGATGTCAGCAGCAGCACCGGCGAGGTTGTTCTGGGCAAGACGAGCCTCTGCGCGGAGCAGATAGGTCTCAGCGATACGGATCATGTAGAAGTCGCAGTCGTAGATGTTGTAAGCATAGACGTTGCGGAACGGATGCTTGTCATCGGAGAACTTCCAGAAACGAGGGGTGATGTTCATAGTGTCACTTGCAGTGATGACATAGGCGTCGTCACCGGCATGATCGAGTTCACGCTGCTTGAGTTCTGCCTTGATCTGTGACCACTTTTTGCCTGAAGGGGTGTAGTAGTCGCGCTGGATCATGACCTCAGAACCACGGAAATCGTTAGGATCATCCCATACACTGCCGTTGATGTCACCGGCGGGACGGGTAACATATTCATTCGCCAGGAGGGTAAGTCCATAAGCGGCACCATTACCCTGGGAACGGCAAGCAAGAGAGTCGATACCTGTGCTCAGGTTGTACATGGTCTTGCGGCCGACTGCATCCTTGACATCCTTGTTAGGAGCTCCTGCGTTAGGAACATTTACTCCGGCAGGGAAGCAGACTGCATCCGTAGAGAAGACGTAGAAGACGTTGCCATCCTTATCCTTGCGGGTGCCGTTCTTTCCACCCATAGGAACCCAAGGGGACCAGACTGCCTCGATAGGAGCAGTGTGGGTACGCCACCAGGAGTCACCGGAACCACCAAGGGTCCATTGATCTGAATTGGAGAAGTCTGACTGACAAACCCAGATGGCTTCCTTGTTGGCAGGGTCATTTGAGTTACCGTCCTTTGCGTTCGTTCCATCAGTCTTCGCGGAGCTGCGGAAGAGATCCCAATAAGCACCCTGCGGAGCTGCTAGTGAATTGCCATAGCGGTCAACGGCCTGGTCGGCACGGTTACCGAAACGGGTTGTCATGAGGGCGTAGCTACCGTCCTGGCCATTTATGACGCGTGATGCGGCATCTTCTGCCTCCTTGAACTTACCGAGAGCAAGATAGGTCTCAGCAAGGTAATGGGCGGCAGCAGCCTTGGTAATGGTACCCATCAAACGCGGTGAAGTAGGAAGATTCTCCTCAGCCCACTTAAAGTCCTCGGCGATCTTCTCCCAGGCTTCCTGACGGGAGAGAAGCTCGTAGTCATAACGGGCCTCAGTGGTCATGTGCTCTGAATACATCACACCACCGTACATGCCGGCGAGGACGCGGTAAGCCCAGGCCCTGAAGAAAACTGCTTCTGCGCGGAGCTCATTCTTCTTGGTAGCCGTTGAATAGGTGACACCTTCATTCTGGTCGATCATGTCAACAACTGTGTTGGCACGGTTGGCGAGTTTGTACATATAGTCAGGCCAGTGACGGGCATAACCACTCTGATCGGTAAGGGTTGCCCAGTTGGACATGTGGTCGGTAGCGCTAGTCTCGGAGAAGGAGTCCAGTCCGACACCAAGGAGCATGAAAGAGTGAGTCGTACGCATGCAACCATAAATCATGTACTGCACTTCTGCATAGCAGGAAGCAAGACCGATTTCCATAGCACGCTCAGACTGGTAGAAACCCGCGGAGTCATTCTTGTAGGATTTTTCCTCAAGGAATGCCTCGTCGTTGCAGGCGCTGAAGAGAATGACACAGGCTGAAAGAGCAGCGAATATTTTGTAAATCTTCATAATTCCTTCTGTGTTAAAGTTAGAATGTCAGATTGATACCGACGGTAACAGTCTTGTAGGCTCCGTTGCTGCCATAGCGGTCTGAACCGGCGTTGGCGGCGATTGTACCTGCATTTTCAGGATCGATACCAGACCAGTTGGAGATCGTGATAAGGTCTGTTGCAGCGACATAGATACGGGTTGCGTTCAGACCGATTGCCTTGGTCCATCTGGGGTCGAGATTGTAAGAGAGAACGAGGTCCTTCAACTTGAGGAAGGAACGAGGGTTCCAGAACTGATAGTTGAGGGACTTGCCAAGGGTGGATGAGCCCCAGCCATAACGGGGATACCTGTCTCCGTCTCCTTCAGCCTGCCAAGGCTTGACAGCTGCAAGCTGGGCGCCACCGGTCATTGTCGTTCCGAATGCATTCGGGTCGAACCAGAGGAAGTGAGTCTGGTTACCCTGAGCCCAACGGAAGTTGAAATAGAGGGAGAATCCCTTCCAGCTCAAGGTGTTTCCAAAGTTCACGGTGAACAGAGGATCCGGTGAACCGATGTAATGACGGTCGTCTGCGGTAATCTTGCCGTCACCATTGTAGTCTTCGAACTTGATGTCACCAGGTTCAGCATCCGGCTGAACCTTGTGGGCATCGATCTCGGCCTGGTTCTGGAATACTCCAAGTTTCTTTACGTCGTAGGCGGCACCGATAGGATAACCGACCTGGAGGGCGTAGTAGGAGTCAAAACCATAAGAAGTGGCATTCGCGATATCGTCTGCTTCCTTACCATCATAGCCAGGACCGAAGAGGGAAACGAGTTTGTTGGCGTTGGAGTCGAACACAAGGTTGCTCTCCCAACGGAAGGTCTCCCTACCGTTTCCATTTACATTGATGGAATTGAGGGCAATTTCAATACCCTTGTTGGACACCTTACCTACGTTGTCCCATACATCTGTGTAACCAGAGAAGTAAGGAGCACTACGGCGGACAAGCATGTTGATAGTGTTGCCGGCATAGACATCCACGCTACCATTCAGGCGGGTCTCAAGAAGTGAGAAATCCAAACCGATGTTGTATTTCTCTACAGTAGCCCAAGTAAGGTTGGGGTTAGGGACATTGGTCATGGCCATACCAAGGTTGCTGGCGTCGCCAAGCCAAGTCATAGAGATGTTACCGTTGTTGCTCGTGGTCTTTTCAACAGTAGCCTGGGTTGCTCCAGGAGAGACGGAACGGGAACCATTCTGCCCCCAGGAGAGACGGAGTTTCAGGAAGTCGAACATTCCATCCTTCATGAATTCCTCGTTGGAAATAACCCATGCAGCAGATGCGCCGTAGAAGTTGCCCCACTTGTGACCAATGCCGAAGGCGGAATAACCGTCACGACGGAAGTTCACGGTAGCATAGTACTTATTAGCGTAGTTGTAATTAGCGCGAGCGAGATAACCGACAGCCTGAGATTCAACACGTGTTCTGTTCGGTGTCCATGTTGTAGCGGTGGACAGGTTGTATTGAGCAAGGTTGGTAGGAGTGTCGAAACCGCTGAATCCAATAGAGAGACCATTGCTGTTAGTCTTTTCACGTGTGTAACCCAGCATGTAGTCCATATGGTGCCTTCCGAAATCCTTGGTGTAGGTCAGGATCTGGTCGATGTTCCAGGCAGCATAGTTGGACATGGAGGAGTTACCGCTGGCGGAAGCATTGAACTGCTGAGGGTTGTCCATATCGGTAACCCTTTCTGTATTAACCTTGATCTCAGGTCTGTTGAACACATCAGAGTAGGAAGCGTTACGCTGACCCTGCATTGTAATCTTGTAGCTCAATCCAGGGATGAACGGGAAGTCGATCTGGGCATAAGCGACACCGTTAAGATTGGCGCTCTTGCTGCCACGCTGGGTCCAAAGGTGAGAATCGTTTTCACCTGCACCCCAATAAGGGCTGGCGGTACTGCCGTCAGGAACACTGTTGTACCAGTTCTCATAGCCAGGCTGGATAGCATGGACGAATGAAAGAGGGGTCATCCAGAATGCGTTTTGGATCTTTGCGGTCTGGCCCCAGCTGTTGGCCCAAAGGTAATTGGCCTTTGCACCGACGGTAAGCCATTCGTTGACGTTGATGTCAACCTTACCCATTGCGCCGGCTTTCTCGTAATCATCACCCTTGCGGATACCCTGCTGACGGGTGTAGTCGGATGAAACATAGTAGCTGATGTTCTTGGCTTTTCCACCCACGCTGACATCGTACTTCTGTCCGACACCCCTGCGTGAGATCTCTTCCAGCCAGTTGACCCACTGACCGTCATTCCAAGCGTCAAGTTCTCGGGCTGAAAGAAGTCCGGAATTTGCGGCATTGTCCAGGCTTCCGAACTCGCTCCATTCCTTGTCCTTGAAGTTTGCGTTACCGATAGCCTTCTGGCTGTAGAAGCGGTTCTTCAGGAAAGTCTCCTTGTCATTCACCATCTTGGGCATGCGGCTCCAGTCGGAAAGGCTGAGGCTGGCGTTGAAGCTGACGACAGGCTTCTCGCTGGTTCCGCGTTTGGTGGTAATGATGATAACACCGTTAGCAGCACGTGAACCGTAGATAGCAGCTGCGGAAGCGTCCTTTAGGACGTCGATGCTCTGGATGTCAGCTGTGTTGATCGAGTTGATCGAGCCATAGGAGAGAACACCGTCGATGACGAGCAGAGGCTGGTTGACACTCTGGGCACTTGAGGAAATGCTACCTCCTGTAGGGATGGCATTCTTACCACGGATTGTCATTGTGGAGGTGTTGTCACCACCGGCAGTGCTGGTAGGTGCGTAGTTGAGACCAGCGACACGGCTGGACAGTCCGGCGAGGGCGTTAGGGTTAGGCAGCGAAGAAATGTTGCTGTCATTGCCGAAGTTAACGCTGGCAATGGCTCCGGAAACATCCTTTTTACGGGCGGTACCGTAACCGACAACCACAACTTCGTCGAGGAACGCTGCATCATCCTTAAGCTGGACATTGATGTTGCGCTGTGATCCGACATTCACTTCCTGGGAAGCGAAGCCGATGCTGGAGAAGACCAGGACGGCGCCCTGCTTCAGGTTAGACAGGGTGTAATTTCCGTCAAGATATGTCATCGTGCCGTTAGTGGTGCCCTTTACGAGGACATTCACTCCGACAAGAGGTTCCCCAGACTGATCCGTGACCTTTCCGGACACGGAAGACTGA